>NZ_JBHTUV010000001.1:307780-572490 GCF_042793475.1 Microbacterium sp. NPDC056569
TGCGGGTGCACACCGCACCCGGAACCTACACGGGCACCCTCGCGATCCCCATGTCCCCCGAGGAGTGAGCGGGCGCCCCACCCCCGCGGCCGGCCGGGGGCACCCGGCCGGCCGCACCCCTTCGACAGAGGAACACGCGATGAATGTCCCCCATCCGCTTTCCCGCGCCGTCGTCGCCACCGTCGCGGCGGCCCTGCTCGCGGCATCGGCCGCGCCCGCGCACGCGGACGAAACCGCGCCCGAGACCACCTGGTCGCTCACTCCCGCCACCGCCGAGGGCCCTGACTCCCGCGTCTCGCTGCGGCACGTCATCGGCGCCGGCCAGAGCGTCGACGACTTCGTGACCCTCACGAACTTCAGCCCTCATCCGGCGAGGTTCGACGTCTACGCGAGCGACGGCCTCGTCAGCGCGAGCGGCGACTTCGACCTGCTGCCGCCTGGCGAGACGCCCGTCGACAGCGGCTCCTGGATCACCGTCGGCGCCGTGGAGAACGGATCGACGGACGGCGGAGTCCTCACCGTCGAGGTGCAGCCCGACTCGTCCCTCACCATCCCGCTGACCATCGCGGTGCCCACCGACGCCACCCCCGGCGACCATCCGGCCGGCGTCGTCGCGCAGTTCGTGCCGGAGGCAGACGGCCCCGTCCAGATGGCCAATCGCGTCGGCGTCCGCGCGCACCTGCGTGTCGACGGCGAGGTCGTGGCGGCCATTGGGCCGACGTCCGTGTCGACGATGTACGAGCCGTCGTGGAATCCCTTCGCACCGGGCATCCTGCGGATCGAGCACCGGCTCGCGAACTCCGGCAACGTGCGCCTCGGCGCCGAGACCCGCACGACGGTGACGGGCCCCCTCGGGCTCGCGCCCGCCGACGCCTCGTCCCAGACCCGCGAGGTGCTGCCGGGGCAGACGACCGCGTCCGCCGTGCGCCTCGAGGTGTGGCCGCTGTTCGTCGCCCTCGGCGAGATCACCGTCGACCCCCTCGTCGTGGGCGAAGACGACGTCGTCGCACCCGAGTCCTCGACATCCTCCTTCACCGTGTGGATGGTGCCGTGGTCGCAGCTCGCCCTGCTGATGCTCGTGGCGGCGGCCGTCGTGCTCGCGATCCGGCTGCGTCGGCGCTCCCGCGCCGACGTGCAGCGCCGCATCGACGAGGCCGTCGCGCAGGCGCGCGAGAGCGCGGCGGTCGCGCAGGCGCGCGGAGAGGGCGCGGCCGAGCCGCCCAGCGCTCAGCCGCGCGGCGCGGCGGTCGAGGACCGCACCGCAAGCGTCGGATGAACCGACCGATGGATCGACTCCGGCGCCGACTCGGCGCCGTCGATGCGGTCGATCAGCAGCCCGACGGCCGCGTCGCCGAGCTCGCGGAGGTCGGCCCCGACACTGGTGAGCGGCGGGGTCACGAGGCCGGTGATGTAGGTGTCGTCGAAGCCGACGAGGCTCACCTGGTCGGGCACCCGGACGCCGGCCTCGGTCCACTGCGCGAGCAGGCCGAGCGCGACGAAGTCGTTGTAGGCGATGACGCCGGTCGCCCCCGTCGCCAGCACCTCGGCCGCGACCGCGCGTCCGCCGTCGGACGTGGGAACTCCGTCGGCGAGCGCCACGAGCTCCAGTCCTTCGCAGCGCGCGGCCGCTGTCGCGATGCCGTGCGCACGCCGCGCCTGCGACCACGACCGCGCCGGGCCGCCGACATACGTCACGCGGCGATGGCCCAGCCCGTAGAGGTGCTCGATCGCCTGGCGCGCCGCGGCGTCCTCGTCGATGGTCACGGTGGGCGTCGCGGGCGCGCGAGCGCCGAGGTCGCGGTTGATGAGGACGCATGTCGTCGACTCGGCCACCTCGGCCAGCCGGTCGTCCGTCAGGCGCGACGAGGCGAGGATCAGGCCGTCGATCTGCGACCGCAGCGCCCGGACCTCCTCGTCCTCGACGTCGGCGCGCTCGGTCGTGTCGACGACGACGAGCCCATAGCCCCGTTCGCGGCACACCACCTGCGCGCCCTTGGTCATCGACGCGAAGTAGGGGTTCTCGATGTCGGGCACGACCAGGGCGACGACGCCGGTGCGTCCGCGGCGCAGGCTGCTGGCGGCGCGGTTGGGCCGGTATCCGAGCTCGTCGACAGCGGCGAGCACGCGGTCTCGCGTGTCGTCGGAGACCCTGTGCGGTTCGCGCAGCGTGCGCGAGACGGTCGCGATCGAAACGCCGGAGCGCGCCGCGACGTCGTGGACGGTCACCATAGCGCGTCCCCCCATGTCGGAACCGGACCCATTCTCGCCGAGCGGCGCCGGAAAATCGTGATGAACACTAGAGTAATAACGTTTACACACAAAGGAGTGCATCGATGACACACGCCGTATCCGGGGTCTCCGACGGCTGGTCGCTGCATCGGGATCGGGCCCTCCCCGCCGATCCTGCGGTACGCCCGCTCGCCCGCCGGATCCTCGATGCGACGGAACGGCTCCCGATCGTCTCGATGCATGGCCATGTCGACGTCGACATGCTCGCCGACGACACGCCGTTCACCGATCCGTCGGCACTGCTGATCACCCCCGACCACTACCTGGTGCGCATGCTGGTGTCGCAGTCGACGTCGCCCGGATCCGTCCGCGACGCCGGGGTGCGGTCGGCGGCCGACCTCGGTGCCGGCATCGGCGACGTCGAGCGCGACGCCCGCGTCATCTGGCGCCGGTTCTGCGCGGGCTGGCCCGCGTTCCGCGGCACGCCTACGAGGTACTGGCTCGAGCACGTCCTCGCCGACGTGTTCGAGGCGCCCGCGCCGCCCTCGCCCGAGACGGCCGATGACCTGTACGACCACCTGGCCGACCGCCTGGCACGCCCGGAGTACCGTCCGCGGGCGCTGTTCGAGCGCTTCGGACTCGAGGTGATGGCGACGACGGATGCCGCGACCTCGCCGCTCTCCTCGCACGCGCGCCTCGCGGCCGACGGCTGGGGCGAGCGCGTGATCCCGACGTTCCGGCCCGACCCGCTGCTCGAGCCCGCCCGGCCGGACTGGAGCCGGCAGCTCGCCGTGCTGAGCGAGACGACGGGAATCGACGCCCACGACTACGACGGCTTCCTCGACGCGCTGCGCGACCGCCGCCGCGCGTTCATCGCGGCGGGCGCCCGTGCCACCGACCACGGCCACCTGAGCGCCGACACCACCCCGCTCGATCTCGCCGACGCGCGACGGTTGTTCGACCGGGCGCGCGGGGGCGAGCTCGGCGCCGCCGAAGCGACCGCGTTCACGGCCAACATGCTCTTCCGCATGGGCGAGATGTCGGCCGAGGACGGCCTCGTGATGCAGCTGCACCCGGGCGTCCTCCGCGACCACGACCGCGGCGTCGCGGCCCGGCACGGCCACGATCTCGGCTACGACATCCCCGTGCAGGCCGAGTTCAGCCGCGCCCTGCGACCGCTCCTCGAGGCGTTCGGCCACCACCCGAGCTTCCACCTCATCGTCTTCACCGTCGACGAGACGACGTACTCGCGCGAGCTGGCACCGCTCGCGGGCGTCTACCCCGGGCTCCGCCTCGGAGCGCCGTGGTGGTTCCTCGACTCGCCCGATGCGATGCGGCGGTTCCGCGAGGCGGTCGTCGACACCGCAGGCCTGCGGAACACGAGCGGGTTCGTCGATGACACCCGGGCCTTCTGCTCGATCCCCGCCCGGCACGACCTCGCACGGCGCATCGACGCCGGCTATCTCGCGCGCCTGGTCGCCGAGCACCGGCTGGGCCTCGACGAGGCGGTGGAGGCGGCCGTCGACCTCGCCTACCGGCTCCCCCGTGAGAGCTACCCGTCGCCCCGGAGCGCGGCATGACGGGCGTGCGCATCCGCTCCGCCGAAGTGCTCGTCGCAAGTCCCTCCCGCAACTTCGTGACGCTGCGGCTCACGACCGACGACGGGATCGTCGGACTCGGCGACGCGACGCTGAACGGGCGGGAGCTCGCCGTGGCGTCGTACCTCCGCGACCACGTGGCGCCGCTCCTCATCGGCCGCGACGCCCACCGCATCGAGGACACGTGGCAGCTGCTCTACCGCTCGGCCTACTGGCGGCGCGGGCCGGTCACCATGAGCGCGATCGCGGCGGTCGACATGGCGCTGTGGGACATCAAGGGCAGGCTCACCGGGCTCCCGGTGTACCAGCTCCTCGGCGGCGCGTCACGCACCGGCGCGCTCGTCTACGCGCACGCCTCCGGCGCCGACCTCGACGACCTCGCCGACTCCGTGCACGCACGGATCGAAGAGGGGTACAAGGCGATCCGGCTCCAGGTCGCGATCCCCGGGATGGGCGGCGGCTACGGCATCTCGTCGGCGCGTGCCAGCGGCGGCCGGTACACGTACGAGCCCGCCAAGCGGGCCGGCCTGCACGTCGAGGAGGGCTGGGACTCGAGCCGGTACCTGCGCCACCTCCCGGCGATGTTCGAGTGGGCCAGGGCAGAGTTCGGCCCCGAGGTGATGCTGCTCCACGACGCCCACCACCGGCTGACGCCCATCCAGGCGGCGCGGCTCGCGAAGGACCTCGAGCCGTACGACCTGTTCTGGCTCGAGGACGTCACGCCGGTCGAGAACCAGGAGTCGCTGCGGATCGTGCGGCAGCACAGCACGACCCCCCTCGCGATCGGCGAGGTGCTGAACTCGGTGTGGGACTTCCGCACGCTCGTCCAGGAGCAGCTGATCGACTACGTCCGCGCCTCGGTCACGCACTCGGGCGGCATCACGCACCTCAAGCGCATCTTCGAGTTCGCCGGGCAGTACCAGATCAGGTCCGGCAGCCACGGCCCCACCGACATCTCGCCCGTCGGCATGGCGGCGGCGCTGCACCTCGACCTCGCGATCCACAACTTCGGGATCCAGGAGCACATGGCGCACGACCGCCTGACCGACGAGGTGTTCCGAACGAGCTTCTGCTGGGACGACGGCGCGATGCACCCCGGCGACGCCCCGGGGCTGGGCGTCGAGTACGACGACGACGCGGCCGCGCGATTCCCGTACGAGCCCGCCTACCTTCCGACCGCGCGACTCGTCGACGGGACCGTCCATGACTGGTGAGGAGCCACGAACCATGACCGCAGAGCACCCGATGTGGCTGCCGCCTGCCGCCTTCGCCGGCCTCGAGGGCCTCACCGTCCGCATCACCGGCGAGGGCGCGCTGCTCGACACCGTGCGACGCGAAGCCGAGGCGGCCGGCGCCGTGCCCGCGGACGACGCCGACGTGATCGTCGTGCCGGCGGTCGCGGCATCCGCTGTCTGGAGTGAACCCCTGCCTCTTGACGACCTCGGCGAGGAGGGATTCGTCCTCGCCGTGCGGGGTGAGCGCGCCCTCGTGGCGTACGGGGGGCCGCACGGCGCGCTGCACGGCTGGTTCGCGCTCGTGCGCGCGCTCGCGAGCGGCGCCGTCGACACCACGGACCGGCATGTGCCGCAGCACGGCCTGCGCATGCTCGATCACTGGGACAACGTCGCCGTGCACCCCCATATGGGGCAGGTCGAGCGCGGGTATGCCGGCGGATCGATTTTCTACGACGACGGCGAACTCCGCGAGGACCTGACGCGGGTGGAGCGGTACGCGCGCCTGCTGGCTTCGATCGGCATCAACCGCGTCACCGTCAACAACGTCAACGTCGGGCGCCGCGAGGCGCGGCTGCTCACCGACGACCTCGGCTCGGTCGAGAGGCTCGCCGCGATCTTCCGCCCGTGGGGCATCCGCACGCACCTGTCGGTGAACTTCGCGTCGCCGCTCACGCTCGGCGATCTCGAGACCTCCGATCCGCTGGACGCCGGGGTGCAGGAGTGGTGGCGAATCGCGGCCGCGCGCGTGTACGACCGGATCCCCGACTTCGGCGGCTTCCTCGTGAAGGCCGACTCGGAGGGGCAGCCGGGTCCGTACGCCTACGGCCGCGACCACGCCGACGGCGCCAACATGCTCGCACGGGCCCTCGCGCCCTTCGGCGGACTCGTGCACTGGCGCGCCTTCGTCTACAACCACCGGCAGGACTGGCGCGACCGCAAGACCGACCGGGCACGGGCCGCCCACGACACGTTCACGCCGCTGGACGGCCGCTTCGACGACAACGTCATCCTCCAGGTGAAGTACGGCCCGCTCGACTTCCAGACGCGCGAGCCCGTGTCGCCCACGATCCCGGCGATGACCCGCACGCGCGTGGCACTCGAGCTGCAGGTCACCCAGGAGTACACCGGCCAGCAGCAGCACGCGGTGTACCTCGGGACGCAGTGGAGCGGCATCCTGTCGTGGCGCCCGCGCGGCGGCGACGGGCCGGCGCTCTCAGAGGTCGTGCGCGGGGGCGTGGCCGCGGTGGCGAACGTCGGCGACGACCGCTTCTGGACCGGCCACCCGCTCGCCCAGGCGAACCTCTACGCGTACGGGCGGCTCGCGTGGGACTCGACCCTCGACGCCGGAGCGATCCTCGACGAGTGGATCGCTCTCACCTTCGGGTCCGATGCCGCAGCGCGGAGCGGCATCCGATCGATCCTCGACGATTCGTGGCTGACGTACGAGTCGTACACGGCGCCGCTCGGGGTGTGCTTCATGGTGAGCCCCCTGAACCGTCACTACGGACCCGACGTCGACGGCTACGAGTACTCGCAGTGGGGCACGTACCACTTCGCGGACCGCGACGGGATCGGCGTGGATCGCACGGTGGCGACCGGCACGGGGTACGCGGGACAGTACCCCGAGCCGTGGCGATCGACGTACGAGTCGCTCGACACCGTCCCCGACGAGGTCATCCTGTTCTTCCACCACGTTCCCTACACGCATCGGCTGCGCAGCGGGAAGACGGTGATCCAGCACATCTACGACACCCACTTCGCCGGCGTCGAACGCGCGGCTGAGATGGCGGGAGCCTGGGACGGGCTGAACGGCCTCGTGCCGGCCGACGTATGGGAGCGCGGGCGCGAGCGGTTCGCCGAGCAGCTGCGCTCGGCGACCGAGTGGCGCGACCAGGTCAACACGTACTTCTGGCGGAAGTCGGGCGTGCCCGACGAGCAGGGCCGCACGATCTACTGACCGGTTGGCGGCGGGCGGGCGCCGGTGCGAGACGCCGGGTCGGCCGCCGGCCCCGGCGTCAGGCCTCGGGCGTGACGAAGCGCGAGCGGATGTCTGTGGTCATCCCCTTCGCGTTGACCACCGCGAACGCGGCGAAGAAGACGCCGAGGAGCGCGAGCACCCAGTCCGACGTGAACGTCACGATCGCGGCGGCGATCAGCAGGTACGAGAACGCGCCGAGCGTGACCAGCGGGCGCGCCGCGAGGTAGTACAGCGCGAGGCGCGCGACGTCGCGTGCGCGGAACGAGAAGAACGACGCGATGACGAGGGCGTTCGCGGACCAGAGCCCCAGGATCACGAGGAAGGCGATCGCGGCGACGACGAAGAATCCGTCCACCCCGACCGCTGCACCGTACGCGACGGTGACGCCGAGCACGGTGGCGAGCGCGAGCGCCGGCACCCAGACCCACAGCACATCGATGAGGTCGCGGGCGTACGCCTTCCAGAACCGCGGCCACACCGTGAGGTCGTCCGAGCGGGACGCGATCGTCGACATCGCGGCCGAGAACGCCGGGCCGACCGGCACCAGGCACAGGGCGTAGAGCGGCAGGTTGCTGGCATCGCGCTCGAGCAGCAGCATCCCGACGAACGCCGGCGCCGCGGCCAGCAGGAAGCAGGCCTCTACGAGCAGGAACCAGTACACGGCACCCGTGGCCCGGCCGAGAACGCCCCGGCGCGGATCGGGCGCCCCCGCCTCACGCGTCATGTCACCCATCCTGCCCGCCGGCGCGTCGCTCACGATGCCGCACCGCTCGAGGTCTCGACGACGACCACCCCGGTCCCCGGCACCGGGAGCGACGCTCCCGCGGCGACTGCGCGACCGGTGAGCAGATCGACCCCGTCCCACGGCGCACGCACCTGGACGGCGTCGGCTCCGTGGTTCAGCAGGAACTCGTACCGGCGGCCGTCGACCACGCGGCTCGTGTGCTCGAGGTCGCGCACGTCGGCGAACGCGCCCAGGCAGCCGCGCTCGGCCAGCGCGTGGCGCACGACCCAGTCGACGCCCTCCTGATCGAGGACGCTGCCGACGTACCAGGCGCTCCCCTCGCCCACCTCATGACGCGTGACGGCGGGTGTCCCGTCGTAGAAGTCCGTGGTGTAGAAGCCGACGGGCTCCGCTCCCTGCGGGATCACCAGATCGAAGACGTGGTGCGCGCTCACGCGCAGCTCGGGCTCACCCGGAAGCAGCAGCGCCACCTCGTTCGGCTGATCGGGCGGGAGCGAGTCGGTCTCGTCGACCCGCACGCCGCACAGCGCGCCGAGGGGGCCGGGCACGTCCATGAGGAAGGCGTTGTCGTTCTCGTCGACGCGGCCCGACATGACGGTCGTCACCACGGTGCCGCCACGACGGGCGACGTCCTCCAGCCGGGAGGCGGCGTCCCCCTTCAGCATGTGGAGGAACGGCGCGAAGACGACGTCGTAGCCCGACAGGTCGGCGGTCGCGGCGACGACGTCCACGAGTGCTCCGGCCTGCCACAGCGCCTCGTAGTACGACACGAGCTGCGCCTCGTAGCCGACCGCGCGGCTGTAGCCGTCCGACATCTCCAGCGCCCACCACGAGTCCCAGTCGAACAGGAGCGCCACCCGAGCGGGCGTGCGGCCGCCGAGCAGGCGGTCGCCGACCTTCTCGAGCTCGGCGCCCAGCGCGGCGACCTCGGCGAACGCGCGGGTGTCGGTGCGCCCGGCGTGGTTGAGCACCGCGCCGTGATACTTCTCGGAGGCTCCCCTGCTGTGCCGCATCTGGAAGAAGAGCACCGAGTCCGAGCCGTGCGCCACAGCCTGCCACGACCAGAGCCGCATCTGCCCCGGACGCTTCACCGGGTTGTAGTTGCGCGTGGCGGTCATGGTCGGCGTCTGCTCCATGAGCCAGAACGGCTGCCCGTCCTTGAGGCCGCGCATCAGCGCGTGCGACAGCGCCATGCGCGAGACGGGCGAGCCGTCCGTCGGGTAGTTGTCCCACGAGACGAAGTCCAGGTGCGGCGCCCACCGGTGGTAGTCGAGGTGGCGGTAGATCGCCATCATGTTCGTCGTCACCGGCAGATCGGAATAGGCGCGGATCGCGTCCTTCTCCTCGCGGAACGACCGCAGGATGTTGTCGGTGTTGAACCGCAGGTAGTCGAGCGTGATGCCCTGGAACGCAGTGTGGTTCGGCCCGCGCCAGTGCTCCGAGAGCATGTTCGGCGGGACGATCTGCTCCCAGTCGGTGAAGCGGTGCGACCAGAAGTCGGTGTTCCATGCCTCGTTGAGCCGGTCGAGCGACCCGTGCCGGTCGCGCAGCCAGAGGCGGAACTCCGCCGCGCACAGGTCGCAGTAGCACTGACCGCCGTACTCGTTGTTGACGTGCCACGCGACGACGGCCGGGTGCCCCGCGAAGCGCTCCGCGATGCGCGCGGCCACGGCCGCCGAGAACCGCCGGTAGGCCGGCGACGACGCGCATGCGTTGTGGCGCACGCCGAAGACGTGGCGCCGGCCCTCGAAGTCGGTGCGGCAGACCTCGGGGTACCGGTGCGCGAGCCACGGCGGAACGGCGGCGGTCCCCGTCGCCAGGCACACCTTCCGGCCGTCGGCGTGGGCACGGTCGAGGATGCGCTCGAGAGTGGACAGGTCGTACGTGTCCTCGTCGGGCTGTGTCAGCGACCACGTGAAGACGCCGACGGTCAGCAAGTCGATGCGCGCGAGATCGAAGGCGCGGTAGTCCTCGTCCCACACGGCGTCGCCCCACTGCTCGGGGTTGTAGTCGCCGCCGTAAGGGATCTTGTCCAGGGCCGGCAGTGTCACGTGCGCATCTCCAGGGTGTGTCGGGGTGAAGTGGGTTTCCAGAACGGATGCCGCGGCCCCGCGCCCATCGATGGCACGGGGCCGCGGCATCCGTCGTCGTCAGCCGTTGGTCTCGGCGTAGCGCTCCTGCGCGCTGTTGACGATGTCGAGATAGGGCGTCAGGTTCATGCCCTCGAGCTCGGCCACGTACGCGTCCCACTCGTCGAGCGAGCGCTGGCCCAGGATGAAGGCCGCGGTGTTCTGGTACACGTGGTCCTTCAGGGCCGACTGGTAGAGCGACACCTGCTCGCGATCCACCTCGCTCAGCGGGGCGGGCGGCGGGAGCTCGAGGATCTTCTTCGTCGACATCTCCTCGACGAAGGTGAGCGCCTCCTCCGGCAGCATCGAGCGGTCGAGGTCGACCGACGAGCCGTGGACCAGCATCCACACGCCGTTGGAGAAGCCGTAGTCGGCCTGGAGGTTCTCGGCCGCGCCGGGGTTGATGCCCATCGCCGTGATGCCCGGATCGAGCACCCGGGTGCCGTCGCTCTCCTTCGTGTAGGTGTCACCCTCGACACCCCACTTGGCGAACTCGAGCCCCTCGTCGGAGTAGTACAGCCAGTCGAGGAACTGCAGCAGCGCGAGGAAGTTCTCGGACTCCTGCACCTCGGACGACAGCATGAAGCCGCTCACCAGGCGCTGGCCGGCCTGGAAGTTGTCGCCCGCGGGACCGGCCGGCACGCGGATGAGCGACAGCTCGCCGTCGGTGCCCAGCTCCTCGAGCGTCTGGCGGTAGCCGATGATCTCCTGGTTGTTGGTGCCGACCGACAGCGCCTGGCCCGACGCGACCTTCTGCTTGGCCTGGTCGTCGTCCTGGGTCAGCGCCTCGGGATCGAGCAGCCCGTCCTCGACGAGCGACGCGTAGAACTCGAGGAGCTCCCTGTACTCGTCGGTCGCGCCCGTGTAGACGAACTCCCCGCCGTCCCACGTGAGGCCCTGGCCGAAGTTCCAGCCGGCGCTCGTGCCGAAGTTCGGCGCCACGAACGCGAGCGTGCCCTCGATGGGGCCGTTCGCCGACCAGCGGTCGGTCATCGGGTAGAGGTCGGGGTAGGCCTCCTTGACGGTCTCCAGCTGGTCGCGGAACTCGTCGAAGGTCTCGGGCTCGAGGTTGAGGCCGAGCTCCTCCCAGATGTCGGAGCGGACCGCGAAGGTGTACTCGGGGCGCGGCTCCTCGCGGAAGCCCGGGAAGAGGTAGTACTTGCCGTCCTCCTGGCGCAGCTGGTCGAGGTCGGCCTCGAGGCCCCACGTCTCGACCTTGTCCATGTAGTTCGGCATGTACTGCACGAAGTCGCTCGCCGGAAGGATCGCGCCGCCCGCGACGAACGCCACCTCCTGGCCGGGATAGGTGACCGACACGATGTCGGGCGCGTCGCCGGCGCCGACGACCAGCGACTTGCGCTGGTCCCATTCGCTCAGCGGTGCGCTGACGATGTCGAAGGTGACGTTCTGGTTCTTCTCCAGCTCGCTGAGGATGAGCCAGTTCTCGTCGAGCGGGTAGTTCGGGTGGTCGCGATAGAACAGGCCGAACTCGACGGGCTCGGTCGCGGAGAACGTGTCTCCGACGCCGTAGTCCTCCATTGCGCCGACGTCCTTGCCGGTGAAGTCGAACTCGCCCGCCTCGGTCTCGCCGCCGCCGTCGCCGGAGGCGCCGCAGCCGCTGAGCACGAGGCCGCCGGCCGCGAGCACGGCGACCGCCATGAGGGCGCCTCGGCGCGCCCTCCGCGTCACTTGCTGTGTCATGGGGATTTCCTTTCTGGGGGTGGGGGGCGACGTCACTGCTTGACGGAGCCGAGCATGACGCCGGACACGAAGTACTTCTGGATGAAGGGGTAGAGGCAGACGATCGGCAGCACCGTGAGGAGCATCGTGACGGCCTTGACGTTGGACGCGACCTGGGTCGCCTCGCCACCGCTGCTGCCGGCGCCGAGACTCTCCGTCCCCGTCGCGGCGGCGAGCAGATTCCTCAGATAGACGGTGACCGGATACAGCTCGGCTTTGTCCATGTAGAGGAACGCCGCGAACCACGAGTTCCAGAACGAGACGGCGTAGAAGAGCACCATCGTCGCGATGACGGCCTTGCTGAGCGGCAGCACGATCTTCCACAGGATGCCGTACGTGGTCAGGCCGTCGATCGCGGCGGCCTCTTCGAGGTCTTCGGGGAAGCTCTCGAAGAAGGACTTCATCACGAGGAGGTTGAACACGCTGATCGCGTTGGGGATCACGATGGCCCAGAGGGTGTTCTTGAATCCGAGCGTGTTGATCAGGATGTAGTTCGGGATGAGGCCGCCGTTGAAGAACATGGTGAAGACCGCGAGACCGATGAAGACGGCACGGCCCTTGAGGTCCTTCTTCGAGAGGGCGTAGGCGAACGTCGTCGTGAGCGCCATCGCGATCACGGTCGCCACCACGGTGTACACCACGGTGTTGCCGTAGTTGCGCCAGAAGAGCGGGTCTCCCATGACGTAGCCGAAGGTCGTCACGTTGAAGCCCTTCGGGATCAGGTTGACCTGTCCCGAGTTGATGTAGGCCTCGGAGCTGAACGCCTGGGCGACGACGTTGAGGAACGGATACAGCGTGACGAAGCAGATGACGAGGATCAGCGTCGCGTTCACCACGCGGAACGCGGTGTAGCTGCGCGAGTCCTTGATGCCGCCCTGCTTCGACGGGCGGAAGATGCGGTCGGACATGCGCCGCGGCATGGTCCGGAGGCTTTCGGTCACCACAGGCTCGTCCCCACGGCTCGGCGCGAGATCGCGTTGGCGGTCAGGATCAGGGTCAGGCCGATGAGCGCCTCGAACAGGCCGATCGCGGTCGCGTACGAGAAGTTGCTCGAGATGATGCCGACCCGGTACAGGTAGGTCGAGATGACGTCGGCCGTCGGATACAGCAGCGGGTTGTAGAGCAGCAGGATCTTCTCGAAGCCCACCGCCATGAACGTGCCGATGTTGAGGATGAGCAGCACGATCATGGTCGGGCGGATGCCCGGGAGCGTCACGTGCCAGATCTGCCGCCACCGGTTGGCGCCGTCGATGCGCGCGGCCTCGTAGAGCTGC
Source organism: Microbacterium sp. NPDC056569 (assembly GCF_042793475.1). Lineage (NCBI taxonomy): Bacteria > Bacillati > Actinomycetota > Actinomycetes > Micrococcales > Microbacteriaceae > Microbacterium > Microbacterium sp. NPDC056569. The sequence goes on from NZ_JBHTUV010000001.1 coordinate 320,709, forward strand.
GGGTCGATGGTCGTGAGGGCCGCGAGGTAGAGGATCGTGCCCCACCCGACCGTCTGCCAGATCTCGGAGCCGACGTAGATGGTCGGGAACCACTGCGGGAGCTGCATGAAGGGGATGGGCTCCCCGCCGAAGAACTCGATGCCCTGGTTGATCGAGCCGCGCAGCGCCGTCAGCTGGAGCACCATGCCGGCCACGATGACGACGGACATGAAGTGGGGCAGATACGAGATCGACTGGGCGACGCGCTTGAACGCGCCCGAGCGCAGCTCATTGAACATCAGCGCGAGGATGATCGGCAGCGGGAAGACGATGAGAAGCGTCAGACCGCCGAGGATCAGGGTGTTCCAGAACGCGCGCCAGAACGTCGGGTCGTTGATGAAGAGCTCGACGTAGCGCAGGCCCACCCACTCGTCGCCGAACATGCTGCCGCCGGGGCGGAACCGGCGGAACGCGATGACGTTCCCCGCCATCGGGATGTACCGGAAGATCAGCAGGAAGACGATGGGGAGGATGAGCAGCGTGTAGAGCCGCCAGTCCTTCTTGAGCGCCTTGCGCCACGTTCGGCGGGGCCCGCGCGGGGGCTTGCGGTCGCGCCGGGACCCACCGGGCGACTTGCCCGACTCCCGCGCCTCGTCTTCCTCCGCGCGCAGCTCGATCGCATCCGCGATCACGAGGTTGCTGTTGACCGACATACGCTCCCTTGCGGCTGTCCGGAGACGGTGTCACCGAGTATGTGATGGTGGTGCGAAAGTTTCGTCTTCCGCTTCGATACATGTGACGCTAGCCTTGACGTGAGCCGATGTCAACGTTTTCATTGGATCGACGACGACCGAATCGATCGGCCCACCGCGGCCGTCGGAGGGAGAGCTGCAAGACGATGGCACGCTTCGACATGGCCGAACGCGAACTGCTGGACTACCGTCCGCGGGTGGACGAGCCGGGCGACTTCGACGCGTTCTGGCGGGCGACGCTGGCGGAGGCGCGCGATGCCGGCGGCACCGTCAGCCGCGTGCGCTGGGACGGCCCACTCGAGCTCGTCGACGTCGACGACGTGGTGTTCCCGGGCTTCGCGGGCGACCCCGTCCACGCGTGGTTCGTGCGCCCGCGGGGCGCGGCGGCCGAGCTTCCCGCCGTGGTCGAGTTCGTCGGGTACGGACGCGGCCGCGGACTCGCCCTCGAGCGGCTGCACTGGCCGGCGGCGGGATTCGCCCAGCTGATCGTCGATACCCGCGGGCAGGGCTCGACGTGGGGCACCGGCGGGAGCACCCCGGACCCCCACGGCGCGGGTCCGGCGACGACGGGCTTCCTCACCCGCGGGATCGAGGATGCCTCGACCTACTACTACCGCCGCGTGTTCACCGACGCCGCCCGCGCGGTGGACGCGGTGCGCGGCTTCGACGAGGTCGATCCCGACCGGGTCGCCGTCACCGGCAACAGCCAGGGCGGCGCGATCGCGATCGCGGCGGCGGGCATGTCGTCGGGCCTGGTCGGCGCACTCCCCACCGCGCCGATCCTCGCGCACCTGCGTCGGGTGGTCGGCTTCACCGACGCCGAGCCGCACGCCGAGATCGCCCGCTACCTGTCGGTGCACCGTGACGCGCAGGAGCGCGTCTTCCGCACCCTGTCGTACTTCGACGGCGTGAGCTTCGCGCAGCGGGCCGACGCCCCTGCTCTGTTCGGTGCGGGGCTCATGGACATGATCGCGCCGCCGTCGGGCGTCTACGCCGCGGCCAACCACTGGCGCGGCGGCGCCGAGATCGTCGCCTACCCGTGGAACGGGCACGAGGGCGGCGAGGGCGCCCACCAGCTGCGGCAGCTCGCGTGGCTGCGCGCACGTGTCTCGGGCGAACGCGGGAGCGCCGTCCCGCGGGAGAGCGCGGTCGTGTCGTGACGGATGCCGCACCCCGCCTGACCCGTGCCGCCATGCTCCGTGCGGGTACGAGCCTGCCTGTTCCGCCCGTGCGCATCGTGCACCTCGGGATCGGCGGCTTCCACCGCGCCCACCAGGCGTGGTTCACCGCTCGCGCCGCCGGCGGCGAGCGCTGGGGCATCGCCGCCTTCACGGGTCGCAGCGCCGGAGTGGCCGAGAGCCTCGAGCCGCAGGACGGCCTGTACACGCTGGTCGAGCGTGGCGCCGAGACGGACCGCTTCGAGGTGATCGGCAGCATCGCGGAGGTGCACGAGGCGTCCTCACCGCGTTTCGACGAGCTCGTGGCTGCGCCGCAGACCGCTGTCATCACGCTCACCGTCACCGAGGCGGGCTACCACCTCGACGCCGCCGGCGCGCTGGACCTGGCCGACCCCGACATCGCACACGACGTCGACGCGATCCGCCGGGGCGGCGCGAGCCTGCGCACGCCCATCGCGCGCCTGACACGGGCGCTGCGCCTCCGTCACGACAACGGGGCAGGGCCGGTCGCGGTCGTCTCGTGCGACAACCTCCCGCGCAACGACCGCGTCGTCGAGGACGCGGTCGCACGGTTCGCGGCCGCCTGCGAATGGGACGCCGCGCCGTGGCAGGTCTCGTTCGTGGCGACGAGCGTGGACCGCATCACGCCCCGCACCACCCCCGCCGACACCCGGGAGGTCGAACAGGAGACCGGATGGCACGACGAGGGCGTCGTCGTGACCGAGCCCTTCGCCGACTGGACGCTGAGCGGCGCCTTTCCCGCGGGGCGGCCGCGGTGGGAATCCGCCGGTGCCCGCTTCGTGGCCGACATCGAGCCCTACGAGCGCCGCAAGCTGCTCGTGCTCAACGGCGGGCATCTGGTGCTCGCCTTCGGCGGCCTGCTCCGCGGGCACGCGACCGTCGCCGACGCCATGCGCGATCCGGCGTGCCGCGACGCGCTCGACCGGTTCTGGGAGGCCGCGGCGGTCGCCGTCGGCGCCGAGATCGAGACCGCCGACTACCGTCGCGCGCTCACGGAGCGCTTCGAGAATGCGCGGATCGCCCACCACCTCTCTCAGATCGCGGTCGACACCGCCACCAAGCTGCGGCTGCGCATCGTGCCGGTTCTGAGCGCCGCTCTCGCCGACGGCCGTGATCCGGATGCCGCGCTCGACGTGCTCCGCGACTGGGCGGCCTGCCTGCGCTCCGGACTGATCGAGCCGGGACGCGCGCCGGAAGAGCTGCGCACCGATCTCATCGCGGGACTCGAGGCCGGCCTCGCGGCCACCGTCGTCACCGCCGTAGAGCCCACCCTCCACCCCATCGCACTCGCCGAGGAGAGCACATGATCATCGACCGGGCCGAGGTCATCGTGACCAGCCCCGACCGCAACTTCGTCACCCTGAAGCTGACCACCGACGACGGGCTCGTCGGGCTCGGCGACGCGACGCTCAACGGGCGCGAGCTCGCCGTCGTCGCCTATCTGCAGGAGCACGTCGTGCCCCTGCTGCTGGGCCGCGACGCGCACCGGATCGAGGACACCTGGCAGTTCCTCTACCGCTCGGCGTACTGGCGGCGAGGTCCTGTCACGATGGCCGCGATCGCCGCGGTCGACGTGGCGCTGTGGGATCTGAAGGCGAAGGCCGCGGGGATGCCGCTGTACCAGCTGCTCGGCGGCGCTTCGCGCACGGGCCTGCTCGCCTACGGTCACGCGTCGGGCAAGGAGCTGCCCGAGCTCTTCGACTCCGTGCGCAGCCACCTCGAGCAGGGGTACCGCGCCATCCGGATCCAGACCGGCGTGCCCGGCCTGAAGTCGATCTACGGGATCGCCTCCAATGCGACGTATGAGGCGAACTCGGGCGTCCGGTACGACCACGAGCCCGCGCAGCGCGGCGCCCTGCCGAACGAGGAGGACTGGGACACCCGCTCGTATCTCCGGCACGTCCCCACCGTCTTCGAGGCGGTGCGGAACGAGTTCGGCGCGGAGCTGCCGCTCCTGCACGACGGCCACCACCGCATGACCCCGGTCCAGGCGGCGCAGCTGGGCAAGTCGCTCGAGCCGTACGACCTGTTCTGGCTCGAGGACTGCACGCCCGCCGAGAACCAGCAGGCGCTGCGGCTGGTGCGGCAGCACACCACCACGCCGCTCGCGATCGGCGAGATCTTCAACACGGTATGGGATTACCAGCAGATCATCCGCGAGCAGCTGATCGACTACGTGCGCTCCGCGGTCACGCACACCGGCGGCATCACCCACCTCAAGAAGGTGCTCGACTACGCGTCGCAGTACCAGATCAAGTCGGGCATGCACGGTCCCACCGACATCTCGCCGGTGGGCATGGCCGCCGCCCTGCACCTCGGGCTCGCGATCCACAACTTCGGCATCCAGGAGTACATGAAGCACGGCGCGCGCACCGACGCGGTCTTCCGCCAGTCCTTCACGTGGGAGGACGGGATGCTGCACCCCGGCGACGTGCCCGGCATCGGCGTGGATCTCGACGTCGACGAAGCGGGGCGATATCCCTACGTGCAGGCCTACCTGCCGTTCAACCGGCTCGGCGACGGAACGGTGCACGACTGGTGACTGTTTCGCGCAGAGGCCAAAAGTTTCGGAATACCATCGCACAATGAGCGACACCACTCGCGTGACTCTCGCCGCGATCGCCGCGGAGGCCGGCGTGTCGCTCGCGACCGTGTCGAAGGTGCTCAACGGGCGCACCGACGTCGCGCCCGCGACGCGCGCACGCCTCGAGACGGAGCTGGCGCGCCACGGCTACACCCGCCGTTCGGCCAGGCATCGCAGCGAGTTCGTCGAGCTCGTGTTCCACGAGCTCGAGCCGAGCTGGTCGATGGAGGTCATCGAAGGCGTCGAGGACGTCGCCCACGCGGCAGGCCTCTCGGTCGTGCTCACGGTGAGCGGCGACCGGCACACCCCGGGCGCCGACTGGATCGACGGCGTCCTCCGCCGCCGACCCGCGGGCGTGGTGCTGGTGTTCTCCGACATCGCGCCGCGGCTGCGCGACAAGCTGCGCGCCCAGGGCATCCCCTTCGTCATCATGGACCCCGCGGGCGATCCCTCCCCCGACGTCCCGTCGGTGGGCTCGGCGAACTGGTCCGGCGGCCTGATGGCCACGCGCCACCTGATCGAGCTGGGCCATCACCGCATCGCGGCGATCACCGGCCCCGAAGACATGATGTGCTCGCTGGCCCGCGTCGACGGCTACCGCTCCGCGATGAACGCGGCCGGGCTGCCGATCGACCCGGAGCTCATCCGGTTCGGCGACTTCCACCCGGGCGGCGGAGAGGCCGCCGCCCGCGAGCTGCTGGCGCTCGAGAACCCGCCCTCCGCGATCTTCGCGGGAAGCGACCTGCAGGCGCTCGGGGTGATCGCGGCGGGGTCGGCCGCCGGCCTCCGCGTGCCCGACGACCTGTCGGTGGTGGGCTACGACGACATCGCCCTCTCACGCTGGATGAGCCCGCAGCTGACCACCGTCCACCAGCCGCTGCGCCGGATGGGCGAGGAGGCCACGCGTCTCGCGCTCCGCCTGGCCGACGGCGCGCAGCCCGACACCCTCCGGATGGATCTGGCGACCCACCTCGTGGTGCGCGGCAGCACCGCGCCGTACGCGGGCTGACCGCATCTTCCCGGGCGGGCAGACCGCGCCCGCCCACCGGCCGTGCGGGCGTCTGGGCACCGGACGTTCAGGCGGCCGTGGCGCCGCATCCACCCCGGGTCGCTACAAAGGGACTCGGCGCACGGGCGCGCCGCGGAGACGCTCACCCGCTCTACCCGGACTCGCTCGGAACGTCAACCCCCGTGCGCGGGAAACACGGTGGGACCAGGATCGTCGCACGACGAGAGGAGGCTCCGCGATGGTGCTCGAGAGTCCGACCTCGCCCGTACGGCGCAACGTCCTGCGTGCGCGCGTCATGCCGGCGCTGAAGGAGCTGCCGCTGCGACGCCCTGAGCCGCCCGCTCCCGAGGACGCGGCCGTCCGCTGGGAGCTCGTCGACATCGATCGCTACGAGGTGCGCGCCTGCGGCGCCACCGTCGGCTTCATCGACGTCGTCGGCGCGGTCTTCGTCGTGCTCGCAGGACCCCGGTACGACCGTGCCGTCGAAGTGCTGCAGACCCTGGATTTCGCCGCCGCCGTGGACTCGATCTGTCCCGGGGCGGCAGAGGCTCGCTGACCCCGGCTCGCTGACCCCGCCGGTGGCCGGCTGGGCGCCGCGGCTCCCGCGCGGAAGAGGGCGGGCGCGGCGCGCCCGCCCTCTTCGCATCAGCGCTTGGCCGGGACCTCGACCGGCTCCGACGTCGCCGTGGCCGACGGCGGGCCCCCGCCGGCGGCCGTGACCACCACCGTGAGGTCGTGCCCCCGGTCGGCGCCGCGCACCACGTAGGTGGCGCGCGTCGCGCCCGGGATGTCGACGCCGTCGCGCTGCCAGCGGTAGGAGAACGTCAGGTCGTCGGTGTCCCACTCACCCGGGTCGGCCGTGAGCTTGGCGCCCACCCCGGCCTGGCCCTCGACCGACGGCGCGACCGTGTTCACCGGAGCGGCGGGCGCGGCCGGGCCGACGAACTCGCCGACGCCCCACCGAGCGGTCGACTGGTAGCCGGCGCCCGTCGGGTCGGCCCAGTTGCGGATCGAGGTGCGCTGCCCGTCCGACGCGTCGTTGACCTGGAAGTCCAGGCCGTGGAACGTGCCGAGGCCGGCCGCGTCACCCAGGTCGATCGCGAGCTCCACGACGTACCCGCCGTCCACGAGCGCCGTGGCGGTCTGCACGCGTCCGCGCTGGAACGCCTCGTCGCCGGTGCCGAACGACACGGCGTTGGCCGCGCTCACGCGGATCTGCGAGTCGTCGTAGCGGTACGAGCCGTTCTTCGCGTTGCCCGGGTCGACGTACACCTCGACCGAGTCCTGGATCCACGGGTCCGAGCCGCTGACGTCGACGACGGGGTCGGCGACCTCCGCCAGCACGTACAGCGTCGAGCCCGACCACAGCGTCCGCACGGTCGCCGTCGCCCCGCTCTCACCGGACACGGCCTTGTCGGTGGTGACCGCCGCGGCGTCAGCCCACACGGCGTCGATCGTGCCGTCGACGACGGGCGCGGCATCCGCCTGCACCACCTCGAGGAACGACAGCGGCTCGACGAGGGTCAGCGTGCCGAGCTCGCCGGCCGCGTTCCAGCCGACCGTCGCCGCGCCGGTGTCGACGCGGAGGTCGAACGCGAGCGTCTCCCCCTCGGCCGCCGCATCGAGCGGAAGGTGCGCCACGAGGTCGTATCCGCCCTCGCGCTCGGTCACGACCGCCGGCACCTCGCCGGAGCCGTCCCGTGCCACGCCGTGCACGGCGTCGCCGAGCGCGAACTCGACGCCGTCCGCGGCATCCGTCGTGGCGTCATCGACGGTCGCGTACACGGTGAGGTGATCCGCGGTCCAGCGCAGCTGGAACGACGCGACGCCCTCGACGGTGAGCAGCGGCAGCCGATCCCACTCTTGCGATGCCGTCGCGGCGGCGTCGAGGGCGACGTCGCCGGCGAAGACGTTCGCCGTCCGCAGCGGTGCGGGCAGGTCGACGTCGACGACGCCGTAGTAGGCGGGCTTCGCGTGCAGGTCGTCGTCGAACAGGAGCGGCGCCCCCGAGTCGGCACGCCAGCTGCGACCGTCGGTGAGACCCCAGACCGTGACCGAGAACAGGTCGTCCGCGTGCTCACGGAAGACGCGGAACGCGTCGCGGTAGTAGTAGCCCTGGTCGACGAGCTTCGCCTCGGTCACCGGCGTGCCGGTCGTCACGTCGAGCTCGGTGACGGCCTGCGTGACGGGCAGGTGCTCGAACGCGACGATCGCGGCCTCGAGCGCCGAGACCGGCATCGCCAGGCTCACGTGGAACTGGTGCCCCACACCGTCGACCGGCACGCCCCGCGCCAGCAGGCGCTCGACGAGGTCGAGATAGCGCTGCTGCTTGCCGCCCTGCTCGGTGTTGTAGTCGTTGATGAAGAGCGTGACGGGCCGGTCCGCGCCGGCGGCGGCGTACACCCCGTTGAACGACTCCTCGGCGTACCGGAACGACAGGTCGATGAACTCCTCGCCGAGGATGCGGTACCACTCGCTGCGGCGCAGGCCGTCGGCGAACTCGCTGCCGTCGGAGACCACCTCGTTGACCACGTCGAACGCCCTCAGCGGATTCGTCGCGCTGCCGAAGAGTCCGTAGCGGTCGGACAGGTACTGCGCGACGTCGAACACGTGCGTGCGCAGCCGCTCCCGCAGCACCGCGCGGCCCGCGTCGTCGGCGGCGAGAGGCTGGCCGACGTCGTCCTGGAAGAAGAAGGCCGGCGTCTGGCTGTGCCACACGAGCACGTGGCCGTAGACGCCGAGGTCGTTCTCCTGCGCGAAGTCCATGAGCGCGTCCGCCTCGGCGTTCTCGGCGACGAAGTCCCCGTTCGCGTCGTACCAGGCCTCGGGCTTCATGAAGTTCTCGGGCGTCACCTGATCGAAGTGACGCAGGAGGAGCTCGGATGCCGCACCCGCCGTCTCACGGCTGTCGATGGCGACGCCCATGGGGAAGTCGACGGTCTCCTTGATTCCGGTGAGGTCTTCGATCACGGTCGGAGCCGGAACCCGCAGCACGACGTCGTCGATGTAGAGGTCGCTCGTGTTGCCGGTGGCGCCGTTGTCCCATCGCGTCTCGAAGTAGAGCAGCGACTGCGCCGCATCGGAGCCCTGGAACCGCGCGGTCACCTGGGTCCATCCGGTGTTCGTCACACTGTCGAACTGCGCGATGGTCGCGAACGCGGTGGTGCCGTCGGTGTTCGCGCGGCTCAGCCACACGCCGTCGACCGGCTGCCCCTCGCCGAAGCGCACCCAGGCGCTCAGCTCGTAGGTGACGGCGGGGTCGAGCAGGCCCGTGACATCGTGTCCGATGCCGTCGCCCTGCCCGCTGCGGTCGGTGACGACCGCCGACTGCGCGCCGCCGTGTGCGGCGGCGGTCGAGAGGTCCACGGTCGCCGTCGTCGAGCCGCTGCCCGAGCGGAGCGCCCATCCGTCCAGCCCTGTCTCGAAGTCGCTGTCGAGCACGATCTGATCCTCCGGCGGCGTGCCGGCGTCTTCGGTGGTGAGCACGATGTCGTCGACGAGGAACGACGGGTGCTGGCCGGTGATCGGCGCAGCCTCGATGTACACGTTCACCGACGCGAGTCCCGCCGGCACGGTGTACGTGCCGCCGATCTGCACCCACGACCCGGCCGTCGTGGCGACGGACCCGCCGATCCACGAGTAGGTGTTCGAGCCCGAGGTCGGGATCTGCTCCGCCGTGAAGTGCAGCCCGCTCGTGCCCTCCGTGCCCGCGGGCAGCTTGACCCACGCCGAGATCTCGTACGTCGTGCCCGCCGTCAGCAGGCCCGCGGAGCTCGCAGAGAGCCCCTGCCACTCGGCCGTGCGGCCCGTCACCGCGAGCGATCGCGTGCCGCTGTGCGCCTCGGCATCCGTCACCGTCAGGGTGACTCCGCCGCGCGGCCCCCAGGGGCCGGTGCTGCCGTCTTCGAAGTCCGTCGCGCTGACGGTGATCGGCGCGGCGCTCGCGGGGGCGGCGAGCCCGATCGTCGCGGCGGCGGCGGTCGCCGCGGCCACGAGGAGGGTTCCCAGGGTCCTGCGTCTTTGCATGGTGCGCTCCTTCGCGCGGTATGGGGATGGGGGGCGAGGGAGGGACTGCGGGTGCGGCCGGGATCGCGGGGCGATCCCGGCCGCGTGGCTCACTCGTCGGGGGTCACGACGACGGTCGCGTGCAGCCGGCGCGTGTGGTCCACGTGGCGGGGCTCGCCGACGATGCGGACCGACCTCGTCGCCACGATCTCGCCGCTGGAGCGGCCGAAGCCGAGCACGATCTCGCCCGGCTCGATCACCCGGCGGCCGTCGCGGCCGGTGAACGACGCGAGGTCGGCGGGCACCTCGAACGAGACGCGAGCCCGCTCCCCTGCCCCGAGCGGCACGCGCGCATAGGCGATGAGCCGCTGCACGGGCCGCACCACCGATGCGGCCGGATCGTGGAGGTAGAGCTGCACGATCTCGACGCCGTCGCGGTCGCCGGCGTTGCCGACGTGGATCGACACGGTCACCGCACCGTCGGCGGTGATCTCGGAGGCCGAGGACTCGGCATCCGACCACACGGCCGGCGCGTATCCGAGGCCGTGCCCGAACGGGTACGCCGGGGTCGGATCGATGTTCGACACGTCGTTCCGACGCGCAAGCCTCGACGCGAGATACGTCGACGGCTGCGCACCCGGGTCGCGCGGGATGCTGACCGGCAGGCGCCCGCTGGGGTTCACGCGGCCGCTGAGGACGCCGGCGATCGCTCCGGTGCCCTCCTCGCCCGCGAAGAAGCTCTGCACGATCGCGGCCGCCCGCTCGGGCGCCGCGCCGAGCGCGTACGGGCGCCCGGCGAGGAGCGTCACGACGGTCGGCACGCCGGTCTGGAGCACCGCATCGAGCAGCGCCTGCTGCGCACCCGGGAGCGTGAGGTCGGCGGCGTCGCAGCCCTCGCCGCTCGTGCCGCGACCGAACAGTCCTGCCCGGTCGCCCAGCGCGAGCACGACCACCTCGGCCGCCGACGCCGTCGCGAGGGCGTCGGCGAAGCCGTCGGTCTCGCCGCCGTCGATCGTGGTGCCGGGAACGTGCGAGATCTCGGCCTCGGGGAACTCCGCCTCCAGCGACTCGCGGAGCGTCGGCAGCGCGATGCCGAGGGGGAACTCCGGATGCCGCACCCCGACGTGCGACGGGAACGAGTAGCACCCGAGCACGGCGTAGGGGTCGTCGGCCACCGGGCCGATCACGGCGATGCGCCGGGGCGCGTTGCCCTGGGCGAGCGGCAGGACGCCGTCATTGCGCAGCAGCACGATCGCCTCCTCGGCGATGCGGCGGGCCAGCGCCCGGTTGCGCGGCGGGTCGAGGTCGACCGTGCCCCGCACGTCCTCGACCGAGTCCGCGGCGGCCGCGGCGAGCGCCGGCGGCACCGGCGACCAGTCCGCGTCGAGCAGTCCGAGCTCGGCCTTCTGCCGCAGCACGCGGCGCAGGGCGCGATCGACGAGCTCCTCTGCCACGACACCGTCCTCGACGGCGCGGACGAGATCGGCTCCGAAGGTCTTCACGGTGGGCAGCTCGACGTCGATGCCGGCGGAGAGGGCTCGGGCTGCAGCATCCGTCCACCCGTCGGCCACCCCGTGAAGATCCTTGAGGAAGGCGATCGAGAAGTAGTCCGCGACGACCGTGCCCTCGAAGCCCCATTCGTCGCGCAGCAGACCGGTGAGGAGGCTCTCGTCGGCGGCCGTGGGCACGCCGTCGAGGTCGGTGTAGGAGTTCATCACCGAGCGCACACCGCTCTCGCGGAGCGCCATCTCGAACGGCGGCAGCAGCACGTCGGCGAGCTCACGCGCGCCGACCGACACCGGAGCCAGGTTGCGGCCGCCCTTCGACGCCGAGTAGCCCACGAAGTGCTTGAGCGTCGCGACGACGCCCGCGCTCTCGACGCCCTGGATGTACGCGGTCGCGACGGTGCCCACGAGGTACGGGTCCTCGCCGATCGTCTCCTCGACGCGACCCCAGCGGGCGTCGCGGACGACGTCGAGCACGGGCGCGAGCCCCTGGTGGACGCCGACCGCGCGCATGTCGGCGCCGATGCGCTCGCCCATCTCGCGCACGAGCGCCGGGTCGAACGTCGCACCCCAGCTGAGCGGCACGGGGTACGCGGTGGCACCCCACGTCGCGAAACCGGCCAGGCACTCCTCGTGCGCGAGCGCGGGGATGCCGAACCTGTTGGCGTCGACGATCCGCTGCTGCGCGCGCTGCAGCGACAGGGCACCGATCGCGGGGTCCACAGGAGCCGTGCCGAACGGACGGGTGAGCTGGCCCAGGCCGGACGGCAGCAGGTCGTCGAGTTCGACGTCGTCCGACATGTCGTGCTGGTGCGGCGCGACGTCCTCCCCGTCGGCGGATGCGCCGACCCACACCCCGTACAGCTGCGCGACTTTCTCCGCCACCGTCATCTCGGCGATGAGCGCGTCGACGCGCTCGTCGATCGGCAGCGCCGGATCGTTCCAGAGGGTGAGGGTCGCAGCATCCGTCATGGTCGGGTCTTTCATCGTCATCCCTTCACCGCCCCGGTGAGCCCGCCGACGATGCGCTTCTCCGCGAGGAGGAAGAACACGAGTGCGGGGATCATCGCGAGCGAGGTGTACGCCAGCACGGCGCCGGTGTCCTGCGAATACTGGGTGGAGAACTGGGTCACGCCGAGCGGCAGCGGCCACAGCTCCTGCGGCAGCGTGCCCGTCGAGATCACGAGCAGCGGCAGGAGGTAGCCGTTCCAGCTCGCGACGAACGCCAGGATGCCCACCGTGATGAGCCCGGGCTTGGCGAGCGGCAGCAGGATGCGCCAGAAGAAGCCGAGGCGGGTGGCGCCGTCGATCATCGCCGCCTCTTCGAGCTCGTCCGGGATCGCCCGGAGGAACGGCACCAGGATGATGATCGTCGTCGGAAGGGCGAACGCGATGCCGGGGATGATCACACCGAGGTAGGTGCCGTGCAGGCCGAGCGTGCGCAGCAGCAGCGTGAGGGGCAGCGCGGCGACCGTGAGCGGGAACATGAGCCCTGCGGCGAACAGCGTGTAGAGTCCCTCGCGGCCCTTGAAGTCGTAGCGGGCGAGGACGAACGCGGCCATGATGCCGGCGATCACGACACCCGCCGTCGTGGCGACGGCGAGGACCGTGCTCGCGAACAGGTTGCCCCAGAATCGCGGCGAGCCGAGCACGGCGATCCAGTTCTGCAGCGTGAACGGGTCGGGAAGGCCGGCGGGGTTCGCGTTGAGGTCGGCCGTGGTGCGGAACCCGCCGAGGAACACGTACAGCACGGGCCCGACGGCGACCGCGGCGACGACCAGCGCGACGAGGTAGACGAACGGCTGGCCCCAGTCGAACCGGCGCCCGGCCGGCGCCGCGGCACGCGGCGAGCCGGTGACGATGGTGGTGGTGGCCGACATGTCAGCGGGCTCCGTTCGTGAGGGCGCCCTTGAGGTCGCGCCGGAGTGCGAAGCGCTGATAGATCAGGGCGATGACGAGCGAGATGACGAAGAGGATCACGGCGATCGCGCTGCCGTAGCCGGGCTGGCCGGCGAACTGGCCCTGCTGCACCATGTAGGTCGCCATGGTCTCGGTGGCGATGCGCCGCACCGCCGGGGCGACCGTCACCCACACCATGTCGAACACCTGCAGCGAGCCGATGATCGACAGGAACGCCCAGATCCGGATCGTGGGGCCGAGCAGCGGGATCGTGATGTGGCGCTGGATCTGCCACCAGCTCGCGCCGTCGATCTGCGCGGCCTCGGCGAGTTCCTCGGGGATGCCCTGCAGGCCCGCGAGGAACAGCAGGATCGCGAAGCCGATGTACTTCCACGTCAGCACGAAGAAGATCGTCCAGAGCGCGACGGCCGGATCTGCCAGCCAGTTCTGGGCGAAGGTCCCCAGACCGATCGCCTCGAGTGTCGCGTTGACCGCGCCGTTCGGCTGGAGGATGAGCTTGAACGCAAGACCCGCGATGACCTCGGCGAGCACGTACGGCACGAAGATGAGGAGGCGCAGGACGCCGCGTCCGCGGAGCGGACGGTTGAGCAGCAGCGCCACCGCGATCGCGATCGGACCCTGCACGAGCAGCGACATCACGAGGATGAAGAACGTGTTGCCGATCGCCTTCTGGAACTCGGGGCTGGTGAGCGCTCGCACATAGTTGTCGAAGCCGACGAACCGGCCGGAGTCGGCCAGGTTCTCCCACTGGAACGCGGGCGGGAGGTTGAAGAAGCTGTAGACCGCCGCCAGGATCACCGGCAGGATCACGAAGCCCACGAACAGGATGAGCGCGGGCGAGACGAACAGGAGGATCTCGAGGCGCTTGCGCGCCGAGCCGCGCCGCGGGCGGCGCACGGGTGTGGGGCCCGGGCCCGCGGTGACCGCGGGCCCGGGGGTGGTGAGTGTCGCCATGATCTACAGGGTCGCCGCCGCGTCCTGCATCTTCTGGACGATCTCTTCGGGGGTTCCGGTGCCGGCGAAGAGGTTGACGATGCCTTCGTTCATGGCGTTGCCGACCGTGGTGCCGAAGGCGGTGTCGAGCCAGAGCTGGACGAAGGATGCCTCCGCCAGGCCGTCGGCGACCATCTTGAGGTTCGCGTCCTCGAGCGATGCCTGCGCCGCGGGGACGGTCGGGATGCCCGAGCCGCTGGCCGCGAACTTCTTCTGAACGTCCTCGCTCATGATGAACGCCAGCAGCTCCGCGCACTCCGGCGGGGCGTCCGCCGAGCAGCCGAAGCCGTCGCCACCGCCGAGCGCGGCGGTCGGGTCGCCGTCCGCGCCGTCGATGCCGGGCACCGGGAACCAGCCGAGGAAGGCGGGAACCTGCTGGTCGGGGGTGAGCCCGCCGATCGTGCCGGCGTTCCAGTGGCCCATGAGCTCCATGGCGGCCTGGCCGTTGGCGACCATGCCCGCCGAGCTGCCCGCGCCCTGCTGTGCGGGAGTGCCGAGGAAGCCGTCCTGGAACGGCTCGACGCCCAGGAAGTCCTGGAGCTGCTCGCCGGCCTCGACGAAGCACGGGTCGCTGAGGTCGAACTCGGTCTCGGCGGCGGCGAGGGCCTCGGACGAGCACGACTTGAGCGCGAACTGGTACCACCAGTGCGCTGCCGGCCAGCCGTCGCCTGCTCCGACCGCGATCGGCGTGAAGCCCGCCTCTCGGAGCGCGCCGACCGCGTCGACGAGCTCGTCGAACGTCGTGGGCACCTCGACACCGGCCTCGGCGAACTGCTCGGTGTTGTACCAGAAGCCCTCGATGCCGAACGTGAACGGGACGCCGTACGTCTTGCCGTCGACCTGCCACGGGTTCGCGGTCGCGCCGACGCTCGTGATGGTGTCGGCGATCGCGTCGTCGAGCGGCTGGAGGTATCCGTTCTCGACCTGGTCGCGCAGCTCGCCGCCGGGCCACACCTGGAACAGGTCCGGCGGATCGCCCGCGGCCAGCGCGTTCGGGATCAGCGTGCGCTGCAGCTCCTCGTTCTGATAACCCGTCTGCTCGACCGTGACGCCCGGGTGCGCCTCCTCGAACTCGGCGGCGACCTCCTCCCAGACGGCCGGAAGCGGACCGGACGTGGCGTTGTGCCACCACGTGAGGGTGACGCCGTCGCCGTTGTCGCCTTCGTCACCGCCGCCGCCGGCACAGCCCGCGAGCACGCCGGTCGCCAGAGCGGCGGCAGCCACCCCGGCGAAGACGCGCATCCTGCTGCGTGTGTTCATCTTCGAACCTCTCGAAAGTTTCGACTTCTACGTCGAAAGTGATGTGGACGAGGCAAGAGTACGAGGAAACGGATTTGAGGTCAAGAGCAACAAATTACGTTCGAGCGACGGCGCGGGCCCTACAGTGAGACGGATGAGCGATCCGTCACCGGCCGAAGGCGTCCGCCAGCGCAACCTCGCGCGGCTGCTGCGACTCGTGCACCTCGAGGGACCGGTGTCGCGCGCGACGCTCACCGAGACGACCGCCCTCAACCGCTCGACGATCGCCGACCTCGTCGGCGAGCTCGTGCGCGAGGGACTCGTCGTCGAGCGCGCCCCCGACCCGTCGCGCCGGGTCGGTCGCCCCTCCCCCGTGGTCGCCGCCGATGCCCGGGTCGTCGCGATCGCCGTGAACCCCGAGGTCGACGCGCTCACGATCGCCGCCGTGGGCCTGGACCGCGGCATCCCGCTGCGCGAGCGCATCGAGCTCGACCACCTGCTCACGCCTGACGAGAGCGCGCAGCTGATCGCCGAGCGTGTCGGCCTGTGGCGAGCCGGCGAGCTGGCCGACGCCCGCGTCGTGGGCGTCGGCCTCGCGGTGCCGGGCCTCGTGCGCGCGGCCGACGGGCTCGTGCGCAACGCGCCGCACCTGCGCTGGACCGACGTGCCGCTGCGCGACCTGGTCGCGGACGCGACCGGCCTACCGGCCGCCGTCGGCAACGACGCCACACTCGGCGCGATCGCCGAGCACCTGTTCGGCGCGGCGGCCGGCTTCGACGACGTCGTGTACCTCAACGGCGGCGCGAGCGGCATCGGCGGCGGAGTGATCGTGCACGGGATGCCGCTTCTCGGCGCCGGCGGCTACACGGGCGAGTTCGGGCAGAACCGTCCCGGGATCGCGTCCGAGGCCGACCGGCGCGCCGGGAACGGCGTCCTCGAGGACGAGGTCAGCCGCGCCCGGCTGCTCGCCGCCGTCGGGTTGCAGGCGGCCGACGAGCCGGCCCTCGCCGCGGCGCTCGAGGCTGCGGGCACGGGCGCCGCGGAAGAGGTCGCCCGGCAGCGCCGCATCCTGTCGACCGCCCTCGCCAACGCGGTGAACGCCCTCAACCCTGCAGTGGTGGTGCTGGGCGGGTTCCTCGCCACGATCGCCGCCCCCGACGTGCCGGGGTTGACCGCGCTGGTGCAGGATCAGGCGATGTCGGCCAACGCCGAGGATCTCGAGATCCGCGTCGCGTCCCTCGCCGAGGATCGCCTCCTCATCGGCGCCGCCGAGGCCGCCTTCGCCGAGCTGCTCCGCGACCCCACCGCCTGACCGCCCCGGGCCGTGCCAGCCGCAGGCTCTGAGCAGAGGCCGCCGTCGCCCGCGGCCTTTCAGCCTTCCCCTTCGACAGGTCAACCGCGCTTGCACAGGAGGATCTGCCGCAGCTGCCTCCTCCACAACTCCGGTTGACCTGTTGAAGACCCGAGAAGGGATGCTTGCGCCGGGGCGTCAGAGGCTGCGCCAGACCTCCGCTGGGGTCAGGGGCACGAGTGACGGGCGCTCGACGGTCGTCGTGAGCGGCTCGCGCACCCCCGACGCCGCCGATGCGGCGAGCGCCGTCATGATCTCGAGCACGTGCAGGGCCATCTCGCCGCTCGCGCGCCCCTCACCCGCAACCAGGTCCAGCAGTCCGATCCCGCGCCCGGAGTAGACGTACCCGGCCGAGGGCTCGAGGGTCTCCCACGAGCCTCCGCCGCGCGCGTGCATCTGCACGTCGCCGGCGAAGTTGTTCGGATCGGGCACGATGAGCGACCCCTCGACGCCGTGCACCTCGATCGGCGCGGCCGTCGAGCGGACGCCGTCGAAGCTCATCGTGACGGTCGAGATCGCTCCCGACGCGTGATGGAGGATGCCGGTCAGATGCGTGTCGACCTCGACCGGGACGCCCTCCCCCTCGCGCGGACCCGAGCCGATCGTGCGCTCGTCGCGCGACCGCGACGACGCACCCGACACCGCCGTCACCGGCCCGAGCAGCTGCACGAGCGAGGTCACGTAGTACGGCCCCATGTCGAGCAGCGGCCCGCCCCCTTCGCGGTAGTAGAAGTCGGGCTGCGGATGCCAGGACTCGTGGCCGGCCGAGATCCACATCGCCGCCGCCGACACGGGCCGGCCGATCCGCCCGTCGTCGATCGCTGCTCGCGCGGTCTGCACGCCGGTGCCGAGCACCGTATCGGGCGCACCCCCGACGCGGACGCCCGCGGCGGCCGCGGCATCCGTGATCCGCGCAGCGTCCGCGAAGGTCGCCGCGAGCGGCTTCTCGCCGTAGACGTCCTTACCGTGTGCGATGGCGGCGAGCGCGACCTCGGCGTGCGCGGCGGGGATCGTCAGGTTGAGGACGGTGCGGATGCTGCGGTCCTCGAGCAGATCGAGCGTCGTGAGCGCGCGGCACCCGGGGATGCCCTCCGCCGCCGCCTCGGCGCGGCCGGTGTCGAGGTCTGCGACGGCCGCGATGCGCACGCTCGACGCCGGGAGCAGGGTGTCGAGGTACTGACGGGAGATGACTCCGAGCCCGACGATCCCGATGTCGGTCACCGCGCGGCCCACAGCATCCCCCGTTCGATGATCGTGCGGACGTTCGGGTGCTGCAGCACCTCGGGCGTGTGGCCGGGGGTGGCGACGAACACGCGTCCCTGGCCCCAGTCCCGCGTCCACACCGCGGGCGAGACGATCGGCCGGTGCCACGGGTGATACGGCTGCACGGGGTGGGTGGTGGTCGCGAGCACGTCGATGAGGTCGTCGTGGAGCACCCAGTACTGCTCGGTGGTGAGCGCGAAGTCGGCGATCCCCGCCGTGATGTCGTGCGTCCGGCCGAGGTCGGTGATCTCGACCGTGTAGTCGAGGTAGTTGTCGGTCTGGTCGCCGTGCACCTCGTCGGGGTGCTTCGACGGGTGGGTCGCGAACTGGCCACCGACGAGCTGCAGGTAGTCCGAGCTCGCGCGGAACGAGTCGGCGATGCCCCCGTGCCAGCCGGCGAGGCCCGTGCCCGCGGCGACGGCGTCGCGCAGGCCCCGGATCGCCTCGTGCGACGCCTGCGACATCGTGACGCACTGCAGCACGAGGTCCGTCGCCGCCATGCGATCGGCGTCGGCGTACACCTCCGGGTCGTCCTCGACGCTCACGTCGAAGCCGCTGTCTCGGAGGAACGGCATGAACAGGTCGGTCGCCGCGGTCGGATGGTGGCCGTCCCATCCGCCGCGGACGACGAGGGCGGTGCGGGTCATGTCGAGCTCCTTCGCTTTCCAGGCACCGAGGATGCCACCGGCTGTCGCGCCGGTCGAGGATGTTGCGCAAAACTGATGCGGTGCCGATCCGTGTGACCCTCGCCGCCGTCGCGGCCGAAGCGGGCGTGAGTGTCGCCACCGCGTCGCGCGCCCTGTCGGGGCGCGGCGACCTGTCGCCGGCCACGCGTCGACGAGTGCTGGCGGCCGCGCGCTCGCTCGGATACGCGCGGGATCCCTCGGCCGGCGGGCGGCCGCCCGGCACCGCGCGCCTCGTCGACCTCGTGCTCGGCTGGTATCACAACGCCTACTCCGACGAGGTGACCGCGGGGGCGCGGAGCGCGGCCGCCGCCGCGGGCTACGACCTCGTGCTCACCGAGGAGCGCGACGCCCCCGACGACGACTGGCCGATGCGCATCCGCCGGCGCGGTTCGGCCGGGGTCGTGCTGGGCCTCATCTCGCCGACCGCGTCGCAGCTGGCTGCGATCACGGATGCTGCGATCCCGGTCGTGCTGATGGACCCCCAGGCCGAGACCTCCCGCGGGCTCACGAGCGTGCGCACGACCGACCGTGACGGCGGGCTCGCGGCCGCGCACCACCTGGTGGAGCGCGGAGCGACCCGCTTCGCGATCGTGCTCGGCTCGCCCCCGTACCGGTACGGCCGCGCGCGGAACGCGGGCTTCCGGGAGGGGCTGCGCCACGCCGCACCCGGCGCCGAGCTCGTCGCACTGCAGGCCGACTGGAGCGGGGCCGCCGCGCGCGAGGCGGCGCTTCCGCTGCTGCGTGGGCTCCGCCCCGGCGAGCGGCTGGGGGTCTTCGCGTGCACCGACGAGATGGCGGCCGGCGTGTACTCCGCGGCCGCGGCCGCCGGCCGCCGAATCCCCGAGGACGTGCTCGTCGTCGGCTTCGACGATCTGCGCGGTGCGCGATGGCTGACGCCGCCCCTGACGACCGTGCGGCAGCCGATCCGGGAGATGGCCGCCGCCGCGGTGACCGCCCTCGCCGACGCCGCCGCCGGCGCGGCGCTGCCGTCGCCGATCATCCTGCCGACCGAGCTCATCGCCCGCGGCTCCACCTGACGCCGTCGCACCCTCGACCGGCCACTCACCTGTCACGAACTGCCGTCGCTGCCGACACATCGTGACAGGTGAGCAGCACGAGGACGGATGCTGCGGGGCGGGGCATCCGGACGGACCGGTGGCGGCAGCATCCGAACCGGACGAAACGTCGCGTGTCGGCGCAGAGGGCACGCGAGTAGCGTGGGAGCACGTCCGACGGAAGGCTCCACATGTCGATCACGACCGAACGCCAGGCCCGCACGGAGGCCGAGCTGCAGCAGATGGCGAAAGACCACCTCTGGATGCACTTCGCCCGCCAGTCGGTGATGACCGAAGGCCCCGGGGTTCCGATCATCGTCAAGGGCGAAGGTCACCACATCTGGGACTCGCAGGGCAAGAAGTACATCGACGGTCTCGCCGGCCTCTTCGTCGTCGCCGCGGGCCACGGCCGCAAGCGCCTCGCCGAAGTGGCGGCCAAGCAGGCGGAGGAGCTCGCGTTCTTCCCGATCTGGTCGTACGCGCACCCGGCCGCGATCGAGCTGGCCGACCGCATCGCCGACTACGCCCCGGGCGACCTCAACAAGGTGTTCTTCTCCACCGGCGGCGGGGAGGCCGTCGAGACGGCGTTCAAGCTCGCGAAGTACTACTGGAAGCTTCAGGGCAAGCCGACCAAGCACAAGGTGATCTCGCGGTCGGTGGCCTATCACGGCACGCCGCAGGGCGCGCTCGCGATCACCGGGATCCCCGCCATGAAGGCCATGTTCGAGCCGCTCACGCCCGGCGGCTTCCGGGTGCCCAACACGAACTTCTACCGCGCCTCCGACATGGGCGCCCCCACCTCGAGCCTCGAGGAGTTCGGAGTCTGGGCGGCCGATCGCATCGAGGAGATGATCCAGTTCGAGGGGCCCGACACGGTCGCGGCCGTCTTCCTCGAGCCGGTGCAGAACGCGGGCGGATGCTTCCCGCCGCCGCCCGGGTACTTCCAGCGCGTGCGCGAGATCTGCGACAAGTACGACGTGCTGCTCGTGTCGGACGAGGTCATCTGCGCCTTCGGGCGCATCGGCCACATGTTCGCATGCGACGCGTACGGCTACCAGCCCGACATGATCACGTTCGCGAAGGCCGTCACCAGCGGCTACTCGCCCCTCGGCGGCACTGTCGTCTCGGACCGCATCTACGAGCCCTTCGCCCACGGCGACACCGCGTTCTACCACGGCTACACCTTCGGCGGGCACCCGGTCTCGTCGGCGGTCGCACTGGAGAACCTCGACATCTTCGAGGAGGAGGGCCTCAACGAGCGCGTGCGCGAGTACTCGCCGGTCTTCCGCTCGACCCTCGAGAAGCTCACCGACCTGCCGATCGTCGGCGACGTCCGCGGGGACGGGTACTTCTTCGGCATCGAGCTGGTCAAGGACAAGACGACGAAGGAGACCTTCGACGACGACGAGTCCGAGCGGCTGCTGCGCGGCTTCCTGTCGAAGGCGCTGTTCGATGCCGGCCTGTACTGCCGCGCCGACGACCGCGGCGACCCCGTCATCCAGCTCGCCCCGCCCCTGACGGTCGGCCCCCGGGAGTTCGACGAGATCGAGCAGATCCTGCGCGGCGTGCTGACGGAGGCGTGGACGCGCCTCTGACGACATCGGACAGCGGAATCGCGAAAGGGTGGATCCCCGCACGCGCGTCATGCGGAGATCCACCCTTTCGCGGTTCCCGAGGACCGGGGATATGGTTGGCGCGTGGGCACGATCTACTACGGCGGCGGCGCGATGCCGATCCATATCGAGGACCGCGCACTCGCGCACCTGAAGGTCGTCATCGCGACCAAGCTGCGGCGCGATGAGAGCTTCACGGTGTCGTGGCAGCATCCCGACGACCAGCCCAGGGGGCGCAGCACCATCTGGCTGCACCCGTCGATTCCGCTGCGGTTCGTCTTCGACGACCCTGAGCCGGCGGAGCTCAGCCGCGCGTGGATCGAGGAGCTCGCCAACTCGGCCAGCTCGACCGGCGGCATCCTGCTGGTCGCGGAGCACTTCGACACCGGCCCCGTCGCCGTGCTGGAGGCGGGCGACGGCGACGCCCCGGACGTGACGCTCGGCAACGTCGACGTCAATCACCTCGACGTCGACCGCCTCACGGTCGGCGGCACCGAAGTCACGCCGAGCGACGTCGAAGAGTAGGGTCTCAGCCGTCGGTCGGCGGCGCGTCGTCGTCTTCGGGCTCCGGCAGGATCGTGAGGCCCGACGGACCGCTGGCCGAGAGCATCAGCTCCTCGATCCACGTGCGGTTGATGCGCGGCTGGCGGCTGCCGAAGAAGTGGAACTGGATCGGCACCGACGGGTGGATCCAGAAGCTCCGCCGGCCGCTGCCGTCGCCGATCTCGACGTCGAACATGAACGGCTCCGAGCGGCGCAGCTTGTTCATCATGACGATGCGGAGATGCGCCAGCGTGCGGTCGTCGATGTCGACCGAATTCGCGTTGGTGTCGTAGATGAACCTGCCCATGGCAGGAGCATAATGCCCGATCAGCGCGGCGCGAACGCCGCGGCGAACAGGGCCCGCGCCCGCCGCGCGACCGCGGGCCGCTGGGCCGGTTCGGCACGCGCGAGCTCGGTCGCCAGCATCCCGGTCGCGAGGGTCACGTCCTCGGTCTCGATGTGCGATCCCAGGCGTCCGGCGGTCCGATCGCGCGCGACGAGACGCTCCACGAGCGCCTGGAATCGCGCGCCCAGCGACGCGACCCGGCGATCGGAGAGGTCCGCGGTGATGAGCTCGATGAACGCGGTGGACACGACCGCCTGATCGACGACGCGGTCGAGCAGGTCGTCGATCGTCCGGTCGGGCGGCGCCGTGTAGTCCTCGAGGTCGCGCACGTTGTCTTCGAAGACGGCGACGGCGAGGGCGGTGCGGTCGGGGAAATGACGGTACAGGCTTCCTTGCCCGACACCGGCGCGCTTGGCGACGGCGCTGAAGGGGGCCTGAAGGCCTCCTTCGGCATAGACCTCGCGCGCAGCGGCGATCAACGCCCGACGGTTGTCGGCTGCTGCGGCGGGGCCTCGGTTCTGGCGAGGGAGCGCACGGGGGGATGCGGTGCTCGGCACGGGTGTAGCCTAGTACCGGACAAAGTTGTCCGGTAGGAGCCGCCCCGAAGGATCCTCATCCCCCGGACCCGCAGCCCCGCTGAACTGCATGAAGAAGGGACAGAAATGAGCACCACCACCGCTCCCCTGACCGGAGCATCCACCATCCAGACCTGGCTCGACGATCCGGCCGGCGGTGCCGCGCTGCGGGGCCTCCTCGCCCAGGGCGGACAGAGTGCGGACGCCCTCGCGCCCATCGCGGGCCTCCCGATCAGCAACCTCGTGGCGATGAGCGGCGGCTCCTTCCCGCAGGCCGCCCTCGACGCGCTGGTCGCCCAGGTCAACCCGGACGGCGTCCCCGCCGAGGCGGATGCCGCCGCTGAGACTCCCAAGGCCGAGTGGGCCGAGAAGGTCACCGCGGGCCGCTTCACCGGCCAGACCATCATCGTCACGGGCGCCGGCTCCGGCATCGGCCGCGCCACCGCGTCGCGCGTCGCACGCGAGGGCGGTCGTGTGATCGCCGTCGACGTCAGCCAGGACCGGCTCGACGAGTTCGTCGCGGCGCACTCCGGCGCCGACATCGTCGCCCTGACGGCGGACATCACCGACGACGAGGGCGTGGCGCGCATCGTCGAGGCGGCCGGCGACCGGATCGACGGGCTCGCGAACATCGCCGGCATCATGGACGACATGACCCCGGTCGGCGACGTCACCGACGCGGTCTGGGATCGCGTGTTCCGCGTGAACGTCACCGGCACGATGAAGCTCATGCGCGCCGTCATCCCCGCCATGCTCGCGCAAGGCGGCGGCTCGATCGTGAACACCTCGTCCGAGGCATCCCTTCGCGGCTCCTCCGCCGGCGCCGCCTACACCGCGTCGAAGCACGCGGTCGTGGGCCTCACGAAGTCGAGCGCGTTCATGTACGGCCCGAGCGGCATCCGCGTGAACGCCGTGGCCCCCGGCGCGGTGATCACCAACATCGAGGCGAAGTTCAACTCGCCGCTGGGCGCCGACCGCGTGCGCGCCGGCATGGCCGTGATGACCCCGCCGGTCGCCGCCGACCGCCTGGCCGCGTCGATCACGTTCCTGCTGAGCGACGACGGCGTGAACGTCAACGGCCAGAACCTCGCGAGCGACGGCGGCTGGTCGGCCGCCTGACCCGACCCGCGACGCCCCGGTGGACCCGCCCCCCCCAGGCCGCCGGGGCGTCGCGCTGTTCTCCCGGGCGGTCAGAACGGCCAGATGATCGGGACGTACCAGACCGCGACCACGAGGAAGAACAGCACGAGCGGCAGGCCGAGCTTCCAGTAGTCGCCGAAGCGGTAGCCGGCCGGCTCCATCACCATGAGGTTCGCGGGCGTCGCGATCGGTGTGAGGAAGGCCGCCGCCCCCGCGACGGTCAGCGCCATCATGAAGGGCTGCACCGACAGGTCGAGCGACTGCGCGACCGAGATCGCGATGGGCGCGACGATGAGCACCGTCGCGGTGTTGCTGATGAGCTGGCCCAGCACCACGGTGAGCCCGCACAGGGCGAGCAGCGCGACGTGTGGGCCGGCGTCGCCGAGGAACGACAGCATCCAGTTCGCCACGAGGTCGGCGGTCCCGGTGCTGATGAACGCGGTGGACAGCGGGATCATGCCGGCGATGAGCACGATCGTCGTCCACGAGATCGAGTGGTACGCCTGGGTCACGGTGACGGTGCGGGTCAGCACGAGGGCGCACGCGGCGAGCAGCGCGGCGACGGCGGGCGGGACCATGCCCGTCGCCAGCAGCAGGATCATCGCGAGCAGGATGCCGATCGCACGCTTCGCGCCCTTGCCGAGCGGGACCGACCGGCGAAGCTGCGCCGGGTCGTCCACGACGAGGACGCCCGGGTCGTTCGTGCGTCGGGTCAGGTCGTCCCACGCGCCCTGCAGCAGCAGCGCGTCGCCGGCCTGAACGACGAACTCGGTGCCCTTCAGCTGCTCGTCGCCGCGGCGCGCCGCGAGCACGACCAGGTCGCCGTCGGGCGTTGTCATTCCCGCGCACACGTGCTTGCCGATCAGCGGCGACCGCGGTGCCACGACCACCTCCGTGACCCCGGTGTCGGGGCCGAGCAGCACGCCGGTGTCGAGGGTGAGCGAGTACTGCTGCCGCAGCAGTCGGGCGTGCCGCACGAGGTCCAGCGGCATGAGCGCGCCCTTGCGCTCCGGTACGAGACCGCCGCCGACGAGGAGGATCGCGACCGTGCCGAGGAGGACCGGGATGCCGACCAGCGCGAACTCGAAGTACCCGAACTCGCGCCCGCCCGCCGCCGCGGCGAACTCCGACACGATGATGTTGACGGGCGTGCCGGTGAGCAGGAGGAGCGAACCCGCGGATGCCGCGAACGCGAGCGGCATGAGGAGCTTCGACGAGGCGATGCCCGCGCGGGCCGCGACGACGACCACGAGCGGCAGGAGCGCGGCGACCGCGCCGTTGATGCTGATGAGGGCGGTGAGCCCCGCCACGAGGAGGGCGATGACGATCAGGAGGGTGGTGCGCTTGGTGCCGGCGCGGCCGATCACCTTCTGCCCTGCCCACGCGGTGACGCCGGTGGCGTCGAGCGCCTCGCTCACGACGAAGAGTCCCGCGATGAACAGCACCGTCGGGTCGCCGAACCCCGCGAGCGCCTGCGGCAGCGTCAGCACGCCGGTGAAGAAGAGCGCCAGCGCGACGCCGATCGCGACGACGCCGATCGGCACGCGGTTGCTCACGAACGCGATCACCGCGAGCACGAGGATGACGAGCGTTGCGGTGACGGGGTCCACCCGCCCAGCGTAGCCACCGCCCCTCGCATCACCCGAGGTTCTTCAGCCCCCGCCACCTTGTTCGTTCGTCACATATGTACGTGAAATCGCGGCTGCGGCGTACGTATGTGGCGAACGAAGGAGGAATGCGCGGATCGCCGACGGGGGCGGACGGCGAAGGGACCGGGAGCGACGGATGCTGCGACCGCGGCCGCGCGGATCTCAGCCGCGGAGGGTGGCGAGGCCGGCGACGTCGTAGGCGAGCTCGACGGCCTCGAAGATCGCGGCGTCGATCGTGCGCGGGGCGAACGCGTCGCCGATCACGACAGCGCGGGGCGACACGGATGCTGCGGCCACGGCGTCCGCTTCGAGTCCGGGGACGCCGACCGACGCACGCGGCTCGATCGCGACGACGGCGTCCACGCCGGGGATCGCGTCCGCCACGCCGGTGAGCAGGTCCTCGGCGGTCACGGCACCCGGCTCGATGCGCACGACGCGGTGCGCGACGCTCCGGCGGAACCCGTGGTGCGCCCCGAGGCGCTCGAGCAGCAGCGGCCTGTCGTACCCGGCGCCGATGTGCGGGAACAGGGTCTCGAACGGCGTGATCAGCTCGAGCTCGTCGACGCGCTCGAGCAGGGACAGGACGATGCCGGCCGCGTACGCCGTGCCGTCGGCATCCACCACCGCGATGCGGCGTCCGAGCGCCGCGCCCGAATGGGATGCGACCGCCGCGAATGCGTCGATCGTGCCTTGGGCCGGCAACCCGTCGGTGTACGCGCCGCCGAGGGCGAGCGAGGTCGTCGCGGGCGCGACGGCTCCGGTCGCGACGACGATGCCCTCGGCTCCGAGTCCGCGCAGCGTCTCCGCCGTCGCCTCGACGCCGAGCCGCACGTCGACGCCCGCCGCCGCGAGGTCGCGCTCGAGGTCGTCGACCAGCAGGCCGACGCTCTCGCGCCCGGGCACGCGGCGGGCGAGGCGCAGCTGGCCGCCGAGCTCGTCCGCGCGCTCGAGCAGGGTCACGGCGTGCCCGTCGGCGGCGAGCTCCACCGCGGCGCGCATTCCCGCAGGCCCCCCGCCGGCGACGACCCACCGCTGCGGCGACGTCGTGCGCGGCCGCTCGCCGCGTTCGAGTTCGCGGCCGGCGAGCGGGTTGACGGTGCACGACATCGCGAGTCCGCGGCTGCCGCGGCCGAGGCATCCCTGATTCAGCCTGATGCAGTGACGGATGCCGCGCTCCCCCGTGTCGACGGGCGCGAGTCCGAGCAGCTTGCGCCCGAGGTCGGGGTCGGCGATCTGGGCGCGGGTGAGCGCGACCATGTCGGCGACGCCGGAGGCGACGACCTCCTCGGCCTCCTCGACCGAGCGGGCGGCGCCGACGCCGAACACGGGCACGTCGGGGTTCGCGGTCTTGACCGCGGCGACGTCGTCACGCAGCCAGGCGAATGGCATCGGCGACGACGGGAAGACGTAGTGCACGTTGTGGTAGCCGCCGGAGGCGAGGTCGAGGAAGTCGATCCGGGCCTCCTGCCGGAGGCGCGCGATGACCTCGCGCATGCCGGCGCCGTCGATGCCGCCCTCGTGGAACTCGTTCGCGACGATGCGGACGCCGACCGTGAAGTCGTCGCCCACACGCTCCCGCACCGCCCGCAGGACTTCGCGCGGGAACCGGGTGCGGCCCTCGAGGTCGCCGCCGTACTCGTCCTCGCGGGCGTTGTAGAGGGGCGAGAGGAACTGGTGCAGCAGGTAGCCGTGCGCCATGTGGATCTCGACCCCGTCGAACCCGCCGTCGCGCGCGTGCTCGGCCGACAGCGCCCACCCCTCGACGAAGGACGCGATGTCGGCGCGGTCCATCGCACGCGTCGCGTGACCGGTCGAGGGTGAGATCAGCCGTGACGGCGCATAGACGGCGCGCGGGCCGTCGGGCCCGTCCGGCTGCGCCTGCGCCCCATGGTGGTTGAGCTGCACGAAGATCTTCGCACCGGCTTCGTGCACAGCATCCGTCATGCTCTTCGCAGCGGCGATCCCCTCGGGGCGATACGCGTCCTCGAAGCCGCGGATCGACCCGGTCGGGTGCACGAAGTGGTTGCCGGCGACGAACAGCCCGCACCCGCCGAGCGCGCGGCGCACGTAGTACGCCGTCTCGCGGTCGGACTCGACGCGGTCGGAGTACTGCTTCGAGTGCGCCGTCTGCATGATGCGGTTCGGCACCGTGACGCGGCCGATCCGCAGCGGCTCTGCGAGGACGGACGATCGGATGCCGGGGCTCGACGTCATGCCCCCGAGCCTACGTCGATCGCGGACGCGTTCCAGGAATCGTGAAAGGGTGGATCTCCGCACACGCGCGGTGCGGCGATCCACCCTTTCGCGAGTCCGATCAGAGGCCGGAAAGAGCCTGGTCGAGGTCCGTGAGGAGGTCGGCGACCGATTCGATGCCGACCGACAGGCGCACGACCTCCGGCGGAACGGCGAGCTCGGTGCCGCGCACCGAGGCGTGCGTCATCTCGTCGGGGTAGTTCATGAGCGACTCGACGCCGCCGAGCGACTCGGCCAGCTGGAACAGACGCGTGGTCTCGGCGAAGCGACGTGCGGCCGCAGCATCCGTCAATGCCACTGAGACGATCCCGCCGAACCGGCTCATCTGCCGCGCGGCGAGCTCGTGTCCGGGGTGCGAGGGGAGACCCGGGTAGTACACGCGCGCGACCGAGCCGTGGCCCGCCAGGAACTCGGCGATCTCCTGCGCGTTCTCGCTGTGCCGCTGCATGCGCAGGGCGAGTGTCTTGATGCCGCGGGTCGTGAGCCACGCATCGAGCGGGCCCGACACGGCGCCCACGGCGAACTGCAGGAACTTCACCTGCTCGTACAGGGCGCCGTCGTCGAGCACGAGCGCCCCGCCGACGACGTCGGAGTGCCCGCCGAGGTACTTGGTCGTGGAGTGCACGACGACGTCGGCGCCGAGTGCCAGCGGCTGCTGCAGCGCGGGCGACGCGAACGTGTTGTCGACGACGACCAGCGCGCCGGCGTCGTGCCCGAGGCGCGCGAGCCCCGCGATGTCGGTGATGCGCAGCAGCGGGTTGCTCGGGGTCTCCACCCAGAGGATCCGCGCCGGGCGCTCCTCGAGCGCCGCGCGCACCGCGTCGAGGTCGCTCATGTCGACGACCCGCACGCCGACGCCCCACCCGCCGAGCACCCGGGCGATGAGGCGGTAAGTGCCGCCGTAGACATCGCTGCCGAGCAGCACCTCGTCACCGGGCTTGAGCGCGGCGCGCAGCAGCGCGTCCTCGGCGGCGAGGCCCGACGCGAACGACAGCGCGTGCTCGCCGCCCTCGAGCGCGGCGAGCTGCGTCTCGAGCGCGGTGCGCGTCGGGTTGCCGCTGCGACCGTACTCGTACCCCTGGCGGAGCCCTCCGATGCCGTCCTGCGCGTAGGTCGTCGAGAAGTGCACCGGCGGGATCACGGCGCCCGTCGTCGGGTCGAAGGCCTGCCCGGCGTGCACCGCTCGGGTCTCGAAGCCGCGCTCGTTCGTGGACTCGGTCATTCGGGTGCTCCTTCGGTGGGGGTGACGGATGCTGCGCCCTCGGGCTCTGCGCCGGGTGCGGGCGTCTCGTCTCTGCGTTTCGACTCGCCGGCTCGCTCAACGACCGGGGAATCGGCGGTGGCGACGTCGAAGCCGTGGTCACGCATCCAGTCGTCGTCGTAGAAGCGGTTGAGGTAGCCGCGGCCGTGGTCGGGCAGCAGCACGACGACGACGGCGTCCGCCGGCAGATCCCGGGCGGTGCGCAGCGCCGCGACCACCGCCATCCCGCTCGAGCCGCCCACGAGGAGTCCCTCTTCGCGGGCGAGACGGCGGGTCATCGCGAACGTCTCGGCGTCGGAGATGCGGTGGATCTCGTCGGGCACCGACGGGTCGTAGCTCTCGGGCCAGAAGTCCTCGCCGACGCCCTCGACGAGATAGCCGTGGATCGGCCCGCCGGAGTAGATCGATCCCTCGGGGTCGGCGCCGACGACCCGCACCGCCCCGCCCGACACCTCGTGCAGGTAGCGACCGGTGCCGGTGATGGTGCCGCCGGTGCCGATGCCGGCGACGAAGTGCGTCACGCGGCCGTCGGTGTCGCGCCAGATCTCCGGCCCGGTCGTCTCATAGTGGCTGAGCGGCCCGTTCGGGTTCGCGAACTGGTTCGGCTTGAACGCTCCGGGGATCTCGCGCACGAGCCGGTCCGACACGCTGTAGTACGAGCGCGGGTCCTCGGGCGGCACGCTCGTGTCGGTCACGACGACCTCGGCGCCGTAGGCCCGCAGGACGTCGACCTTGGGTCCGGCGAACTTGTCGGGCACGACGAAGATCATGCGGTAGCCGCGCTGCACGGCGACGAGCGCGAGGCCGACGCCGGTGTTGCCGCTCGTCGGCTCGACGATCGTGCCACCGGGCTTCAGGAGTCCGTCACGCTCGGCGGCATCGATGATGCGGCCGGCGATGCGGTCCTTGGCCGAGCCGCCGGGGTTGAAGTACTCGACCTTCGCGAGCACCGTCGCGGCGATGCCGTCGGTGACACGGGTCAGCTGGACGAGAGGGGTGTTGCCGACGAGGTCGGCCACGCTGTGGGCGTAACGCACGTGGTGTCCTGGTGTGTTGCCGCGCGGGTGCGCGGGTGGTTGTCGGGGTCGCGGAGGTCTGCGTGAAGCGGATGCTTCAACAGCAGGGGCGACAACACCGACAGGTCAACACGTGCGTCAGTCTATGTGGTCCACCGGGACGACGTCGAGACGCCCTCGGTCACCAGGTCGCGACGTACTCCGATCGGCGGACGAGGGCCGCCTGCTCGATGAGCGGAAGCGATCGGTCGACGGCCTGCACGACGCGGCGCGCGACCTCGGGCGAGGTCAGCTCGTAGTCCACGAAGTCGCTGTTGGACGCGTAGACGCCGATCGGCAGCGTGAGCGCCTGGAAGAAGCCGAACAGCGGCCGCAGCTGGTGCTCGATGATGAGCGCGTGCCGCTCGCCTCCTCCGGTCGCCGCGAGCAGCACCGGCGTGCCGACGAGGTCGTACTGGCCCACGAAGTCGAACAGGTGCTTGAAGAGCCCCGTGAACGATGCGCGGTACACCGGGCTGGCGACGACGAGCAGGTCGGCGGACTCGATCGCCCGCAGCGCGGACTCGACCTCGGGAGCGACGTCCTCGCGCCGCAGCGCCCCCGCGAATCCCGCGCCCAGCGCGGCGATCTCGACGAGTTCGGTGTCGGCCGGGATGCGCTGAGCGACCGAAGCGAGGATCGTGCGCACGAGCGCAGTGGTGCGGCTCGGTTCGTGGAGCGACCCCGACACCCCCACCACGCGCAGCGGGCGGTCGGCGATGGTCGGGATCGCAGGAGCCTCCCGCAGCACCTCGGTCATACCGGCACCACGTCCAGCGACGGTGCCGGGCCGACGGCGGCGAGCCGGCCGCGCGAGCGCGACCACTGGCTCCACGAGCCCGGGTACACGACCACGTCGATCCCGGCGAGCGCTCCCGCGAGCGCCGTGTGGGTCGCCGCGATGCCGGATCCGCAGTAGGCCGCCACCGAGACGCCGTCCACCACGCCCGCGGCGGCGAACTCGGCGCGGATCTCGTCCGGCGAGCGGAACTTGCCCGCGGTCAGGTGCACCGTCGTCGGAAGGTTGACGGCGCCCGGGATGTGGCCGCCGACCGGGTCGAGCGGTTCGGCATCGCCGCGGTAGCGCTCGGGCGCGCGCACGTCGAGCAGCAGCCCGTGGTCGGGCCACTCCTCCACGCCGTCGATGTCGGCGACGCCCTCGGTGATCTCGCCGAGCACGACATCCCCGGGCGGGCGGGGCAGCACGTCGCCCGTCTCGAGCGGGAGACGTTCCGCCAGCCAGCCGCGCAGGCCGCCGTCGAGGACGCGCACGTCGGCGAGCCCGGATCGCGTCAGCACCCACCAGGCGCGCGCGGCGGCGACGGAGTGCACGTCGTCGTACGCGACGACGGTGTCACCGCCCCGGATGCCCCACCGCCGCGCCGCGGCCTCGAGCTGCCCGCGCGGCGGCAGCGGGTGCCGCCCCTCGCGTGGGTCGCCTCGCCGCGCCAGTTCGTGGTCGAGGTCGACGTAGACCGCGCCGGGCAGATGCCCGTCGAGGTACGCCGGCCGGCCCTCGGGCTGGTCGAGCCGCCACCGCACGTCGAGGATCCGCGGCGGGGTGCCGCTGCGGATGAGGTCGGCCAGCTCGGTCGGCGAGATGAGTGGGGAAGGCATGCGGCCATGCTCGCCCGGGCGCAGACCGGGTGGAACGCTGTGACGACACACGCCGCGACACGACGACACAGGGCGTCACACGCGGTCATGTGATCGCGCGCCCGGACCCGGCGCAGCGGAGTGTCTCGGTCCGAATCCCGGCCGGCTCGCGGGCGCGGCCGTACGATGCGGCAAGAACCGATGGAGGAACGGATGCCGCACCCTCGCGCGACACGTGAATCCCGGGCTCCGCGGCGGTCGCGCGCGGCCCGGCTGCTCGCAGCAGGTGCGATCGCCGCGGCACTCGTCCTCCTCGCCGGCTGCGGGAACGGCGGGATTCCCCTCCCCACCGCTCTGCCGACCGGTCTGCCGACCGGTCTGCCGACGAGCCTGCCGACGCGGACGGCATCCCCGGAGCCCACCGAGGAGCCGACCCCGGAGCCGACGCGCACCCCGATCCTCCCGACGCGGTCGCCCGCCCCGACCCCGGAGCCGACACCCGAGCCCACCCCGGAGCCGACCGTGGTGCCGGAGCCCACCCCCGAGCCGACCACACCCGCGCCGGTGCCCACCGGCGAGCCGGAGCCGACGACGACACCCACGCCCGAGCCGACGGCCACCCCCGCTCCCACCGCGACGCCCGCCCCGACAGCGTCGCCGACGGCGACCCCGACGCCCACGGCCGAGGCCGGCGACAACGCCGCCGCGCCGATCACCTGGGTGCCGTGGGTCGTGCTGGTGGTGCTCCTCGTCGCGGCGGCCGTGATCTACCTCATCGTGCGGCGCCCGCGGCCTAAGCCGCCGACCGGGAGCTGAGAATCCCGCGCGCT
The DNA here is from genome assembly GCF_042793475.1 of Microbacterium sp. NPDC056569. Lineage (NCBI taxonomy): Bacteria > Bacillati > Actinomycetota > Actinomycetes > Micrococcales > Microbacteriaceae > Microbacterium > Microbacterium sp. NPDC056569. The sequence goes on from NZ_JBHTUV010000001.1 coordinate 353,110, forward strand.
CAGCCGCGGAGGGCGAGGGCGAAGGGCAGCACCTCGGTCGCACCCGCCCGGCGGACCTCGCGCGCGGCGACGGTGAGGGTCCAGCCGCTGTCGACCCGGTCGTCGACGAGGAGGACGGGTCCGGCGGGGATGTCGAGGCCGGCCGCCGAGAACCGATCCCAGACGCCCGCGACGCGGAAGGCGCTGTTGCCGCCGGGCTGCCCGGTCGGACCGCCGTCGACGAGGGCCAGCGAGCCGAGGAACGGCAGCCGGCCGATCTCGGCGATGCCACGCGCGAGCGAGTCGACGAGGTGCGGCTTCGCCCGCGACGGCAGCGCGACGACGGCGACCGGCCGGTTCTCCCAGCCCCAGTCCGCGAGCACCCGTACGCACGCGCCGAGCACGTTCTGAGGTACGGGCCCATCCGCCGCGCCCGCGGCGAACAGGTCTCGTAGCGCACCGCCCCAGCCGAGGTCGGTGAGGCGGGCGAGCGCGCGTCCTTCCGTGGCCTGCTCGTCCGCGGCGATGCGACCCTTCACGGGCACGCCCAGCCGGTCGGCGCCCGTCGGCCACTGCCGCCTCGGCTCGATCGGCACGCCCACGCGGTCGAGGGCGGCGGCCGCAGCATCCGTCGCGCCGGAGGCGATCGCCGTGGCGAACCAGGTGCCGGCGCAGTTGTCGCAGCGGCCGCAGGGCGCCGCGGTGTCGTCGTCGAGCGAACGCTGCAGGAACTCCATGCGGCAGCCGGAGGTCTCTTCGTACTCGATCATGTGCTGCTGCTCGTTGACGCGCTCGGCCGCGATGCGGCGGTAGCGCTCCTCGTCGTACGTCCACGGCTCGCCGGTGGCGACCCATCCGCCGCGCACGCGCTCGACGGCACCGTCGACGTCGAGCACCTTCAGCAGCAGTTCGAGCGGCGTGCGGCGGATGTCGACGACCGCCTCGAGCGCCGGCGTCGACATCGGGCCGCTCGCGGCGGCGAGCGCCGCGAGTACGCGGTCAGCGCGGTCGCGGTCGGGCATCGAGGCGGTCGCGAAGTAGTGCCAGATCTCGCGGTCCTCGGTGCCGGGAAGCAGCAGCACGTCCGCCGAGTCGGTCGCGCGTCCGGCGCGGCCGACCTGCTGGTAGTACGACACCGGCGATGACGGGGCGCCGAGGTGCACGACGAAGCCGAGGTCGGGCTTGTCGAACCCCATGCCGAGCGCGCTCGTCGCCACGAGCGCCTTGACCCGGTTGCCTTTGAGGAGCGCCTCGGAATCCTCGCGCTCGTCGGTGTCGGTCTGCCCTGTATAGGCACGCACGTCGTACCCGCGCTCGCGCAGCAGTCGCGCGGTGTCGTTCGCGGCCGCCACCGTCAGGGTGTAGATGATGCCCGACCCCGGCAGGTCGCCGAGGTGGCTGATCAGCCACGCCAGCCGGCTCGGCGAGTTCGGCAGGCGCAGCACGCCGAGCCGCAGCGACGCCCGCGCGAGCGGACCGCGGATCGTGAGCACGCCCGGGGAGGCAGCATCCGTCTCCGCCGACCCGGTGTCGAGCTGCTCGGCGACATCGGCGACGACGCGGCTGTTGGCGGTCGCGGTGGTCGCGAGCACCGGAACGCCCGCGGGCATGCGTGCGATGAGGTCGCGCAGCCGCCGGTAGTCCGGGCGGAAGTCGTGGCCCCAATCGCTGATGCAGTGGGCCTCGTCGACGACGAGGAGGCCGATGCGGGCGACGAGCTGCGGCAGCTGCTCGTCGCGGAACGAGGGATTGTTGAGGCGCTCGGGTGAGACGAGCAGCACGTCGACCTCGTCGCGGTCGAGCCGGGCGAGCACGTCGCCCCACTCGTGCGCGTTGGTCGAATCGATCTTCACCGCCCGAACTCCTGCGCGCGCGGCAGCGGCGATCTGATCCCGCATCAGGGCCAGCAGGGGCGACACGAGGACCGTTGGTCCTGCCCCGCGCCGCCGAAGAAGCAGCGTCGACACGAAGTACACCGCCGACTTGCCCCACCCGGTGCGCTGCACCACGAGCGCCCGCCGGCGATCGTCGACGAGCGCCTCGATCGCCTCGAACTGCCCGTCGTGGAAGTCGGCGTCGTCGCGCCCGACGAGGGTGCGCAGCACGTCGAGGGCTTCGGTGCGGGTCGTCGTGGTCGCTGTCACCCTCCTACCCTGCCTGACACGGCCGACACCGGCGAGTGCGCAGACGAGCGCTGCGGAATTCTTGCACAGCCGGCGCCGCGGGTGCCTCTGTGGAGGCGCGGCCGACGACCGAAGCGGGCGCGGACCTCCCCCAGCGGTCAATGAACTTCCAGCTCACACGGCTCCAACGAACTTCCAGCCCACGCTGCCCCGATGAACTTCCAGCTCACACGGCCCGATGAACTTCCAGCTCACACGGCCCGATGAGCTTCCAGCTCACACGGCCCCAACGAACTTCCAACTCACACGGCCCGATGAACTTCCAACTCACACGGCCCGATGAACTTCCAACTCACACGGCCCGATGAACTTCCAACTCACACGGCCCGATGAACTTCCAGCTCACACGCCCGCGAGTCGCCGAGTCACCGCGCCCGTCGACAGTGCAGTTCGGCTCTGTGAGCCGGAACTCACATGACCAATCGAGAGCGTTTCCGCGCAGCTTCGGCGGCCTGCATCCGACGCTCGCCCCTGGTCCAGTCGGAGCTCTGCGCCCACGTGCTACCGTGGCGGCGACGGAGGGGGTGCGCATGGCCGAGACCATCACCGCCGTGCTGCGCCTCGTCGTCGAGGTGGTCGCATCCGCCCTCCGGCCCGGCGCCGAGCTCATCGGCGCCGCCGCGCGGGCCGTGTTCGAGATCGCGCCGGCGCCGCCCGCCGAGGCCGGAGCCCTGGTCATCGCCGCCGCCGTCATGGCCGCACTGGCGCTCCTGGCCGTCGCGATCGCCGTCCTCCTCGCCCCGGCCCGCGCGATCGCCGCGGCGGCTCATCCCCGCCGCGCGATCCTCGACGCGACGAAGCTCACCGCATCCCACCCCGACGCCCCGGGGCACTCCCGTCCGCGCGCCCCGGGTTCCGCGGCTCTGGCCGCGTAGCCCCGACGCACGTTCCCTCGAGGACCGCTCGCCGGTGCCTTCGTGGCCGCACGCCACGAAACAGCACCCGACGAACGGACACTCCATGGACCTCTACGCCTTCCCGCCTGTCGCCGCGATCCTCGACGCGGCATACTCCCTCCTCATGTGGCTCGCAGCCCTGCTCGAGCCCCTCGCCGGATCCGCGGCGGCCGCGGCATCCGTCATCGTCCTGACCCTGCTGGTGCGTGCGGCGCTCATCCCGGCGGGTGTCGCGCAGGCGAAGGCCGAGCAGACCCGCAGTCGCCTCGCACCGAGGCTGCGCGACCTTCAGCGCCGCCACAGGAAGGACCCGGAGCGCCTCCAGCGCGAGACCATGAAGCTGTACGCCGACGAGAAGGCGTCGCCGTTCGCCGGCTGCCTGCCGATGCTCGCGCAGGCACCTGTGGTCGCGATCGTGTACGCGCTCTTCCTGCACACTGCGATCGCGGGGCACGCCAACGCGCTGCTCACGCACGAGCTCTTCACAGTGCCCCTGGGCACGAGCCTCGTCGGCGCGATCACCGCGGGAACGGCGTCCGCGGCGACGCTCGGGGTGTTCGCGGGCGTCCTCGCCGTCATCGTCGCGGTGGCCGAGATCACGCGGCGCGCGTTCCGCCCGCAGTTCGAAGCGACGACGGATGCTGCGCCCCTGGCCGGCGCCGGCATGGCCCGGCTCGCCGGCGTGCTGCAGTTCACGACCGCGGTCTTCGCCGTGTTCGTGCCGCTGGCCGCCGCGCTGTACCTCGCTACCACGGTCGCCTGGACGCTGGTGCAGCGCCTCGTGCTGCGGAAGCTCTACCCCCTCGCGGCGGCGTGAGGCGGCAGCATCCGTCCGGATCGGGCCGCCGGATCGTCGCGCGCGTGCAGCAGCCCGCTCACCGCGCCCAGCACCGCGCCGGCCAGGGTGTCGACCACGCGCTCGACCGCGACGGCGACGGTGTCGACCGCGCCGGTCGCGGCGCCGGTGAGCAGCAGCACGAGCGGCGTGATGAAGACGAGGGCGAGCGCGTAGTTGCGCACGACGAACAGCTCGATCGCGAACTGCAGCACGCCGAGGAGCAGTGCGAGCCAGAGCGCGCCCAGCGGCAGCGGCGCGAGGAGCAGATACACGCCGGCGCCGAGGACCGTGCCGACCATGCGGTGCAGTCCGCGACTGAACGCGGCGCGGCGATCGGCGGCGACGCCCACCACGGCGATCGCCGCGCCGACGATCCAGTACGCACGGTCCGGATCGACGAACACCCCCACCCCGATCCCGATCACCGTGACGAGCGCGACACGGGCGACCATCACCCGCTCCGTCGGCGGCCAGGCGGGTCCGGGCAGAACCTCGCGCAGCCGCCGAGAAGCGACCCTCCGGCGGCTCGGCAGAACCAGCGGAGCCAGCGACACGACCGAGGCGAACAGGATGCCGCCGGCCACCGCCGCGACGTAGGTCGCGGCATCCGCTCCCGATGCCACGACGTGCGCCGACAGTCCATAGACGAGCACGACGAAGAGGGGGCCTGGCGGCCCGACGGCGAAGCCGAACATCGCGACGGCCGCGGCGATCGCCACGATCGCGAGGCCGACGAGCGTCGCGCCGGGCGACGGTCCGGCGAGGGCACCCAGCACGGCGGCGAGCGCCAGCCCTCCTCCGACGAACGGCACCAGGCGCGCGCGCTCGACCACCGGAAGGTGCGTGCCGTACAGCGCGACGAACGCGCCCGTGGCCGCCTGGAAGCCGAGATCCGGCCGCCCGAGCAGCGTCATCACGGCGATCGGCACCGCCATGGCGATCGCCGCACGCAGGCCGATCGGCCAGCGGGGCGCCGGCGCCGGGGCGAGGCGGAACAGGCTCGAGACCGCATGGCTCAGGTCGGTCCTGAACCTGCGACCGGAGCTGTGCTGCGGCATCCCGGCCTCCGTCTCAGGCCGTCGGGCGCTCGACGCGCGACGGCTCCGAGAGCAGCTGGTCGAGCAGGGCGAGGGCGGCGTCCTGCGGGGCGTCGGCGTCGAGCAGCCACTGGGTCTGCAGACCGTCGGATGCTGCGATCACGAGTGCGGCGACGGCCACGGGATCGACGTCTCTGCGGATGCGTCCTGCGTCCTGGTTGTGCCGCACGCGATCGGCGATCTCGGCGCGTACGCGGGCGAAGCGCTCGGTCGCGAACTCGCGCGCGGCAGGATGCCCCTCCTCGAGGGCGGACGCGACGAGCGAGGAGTAGAGCTGCACGAGCCCCTGCACCTCGTGATTCGCGTCGCTCCAGCGGCGCAGCAGCTCGGTGGGCGTCACATCGGGGGGAACCGGCTCCCAGTCGTCGCCGCGGGCTTCGGACTGCCTGTACACGGCGACGAGAAGCTCTTCGAGCGAGCCGAAGTAGTGCTTGAGCGCGGCGTGCGTGACGCCGACCTCCTCGGCGATCGCGCGCAGGCTCGTGCGGTCCGAGCCACGCCTGGCGAACACCTCGATGGCGCGATCCAGGATCTCCTGGCGACGGGCGACGCCCTTCGCGTACGACCCTCGCGGGGTCGGCTGGTGGTCCTCCTCGGTCATGGCTGACATCCTATCGAGAAAAAACCTCCACATGGAGGTTTTCGTGGTACCGTTTCCAGCACGCGGGGAATCCGCCCGCGGACGCCACCCCAGACACACCTGTCGAAGCAGACAACGAAGGAGCGCGACCGATGCCGGTCCAGACATCCATCCAGCTGTTCACCGTTCGCGAGGCTCTCGAGGCCGACCTCGAAGGCACCCTGGCCGAGCTCGCGTCGCGCGGCTTCACCGCCGCCGAGCCGTACGACTTCGTGCGCCGCGCCGAGCCGCTCGCGGCCGCGCTGAAGGCGAACGGCATCGCCGCGCCGACCGGCCACGCGTTCCTCGCCTCGACGTCGTTCGTCAACCCCGACGGCACGACGACGACCCGCCCGGTGCCGGCGCCCGAGGCCGTCTTCGACGCCGCCGACGCGCTCGGCATGACGACGGTCATCGAGCCCTACACCGATCCCGCCCTCTGGCAGAGCCGTGAGCACATCGCCGACATCGCACGGCAGCTCAACGCTGCTGCCGAGCTCGGCGCCGCGCGCGGCATCCGCGTCGGATACCACAACCACGCGCACGAGCTCGAGGCGACCTTCGACGGCAAGACGGGCCTCGAGCTCTTCGCCGAGCTGCTCGACGAGCGCGTCGTGCTCGAGGTCGACCTGTACTGGGTCGCCCGGGCCGGCGTCGACTCGCCGACCCTTCTGCGCACGCTCGGCGACCGCGTGATCGCCGTGCATGTCAAGGACGGCACGCTCGACGCCGAGGCGGTCGCGGCCTACCCGCCGGCGGACCAGGTCCCGGCCGGCAAGGGCGTCGTCCCGCTGGCCGAGGCGATCGCCGCCGCCCCCGCGCTCGAGGTCGCGATCGTCGAGTTCGACCACTTCGACGGCGACCTGTTCGACGCGGTCGAGCAGAGCCGCGTCTACCTCGACGCGACCCTCAGCGAGAAGGCGGCCGTCTGATGGCGGCCTCCAGCGGAGCCGTCGGCGTCGGCATCATCGGCGCGGGCAACATCAGCGATCAGTACCTCACGCACCTGTCGAGCTTCCCCGATGTGCGCGTGCTCGCCATCGGCGACCTGATCGAGGAGCGCGCCAAGGCGCAGGCCGAGAAGTACGGCGTCCCGCGCGCCGGCGGCAACGACGTCGTGCTGAATGATCCCGACATCGACATCGTGGTGAACCTCACGATCCCGGCCGTGCACGTCGAGGTCTCGGAGGCCATCATCGCGGCCGGCAAGCACGTCTGGACCGAGAAGCCGATCGGCATCGACCGCGAGGAGTCGCAGCGACTGCTGCAGACGGCGGATGCCGCGGGCCTGCGCGTGGGCGTCGCGCCCGACACCGTGCTCGGCCCGGGCGTGCAGACGGCCAAGCGCGCGATCGCGCGCGGCGACATCGGCCGTCCCCTGTTCGCGACGACGACATTCCAGTGGCAGGGCCCGGAGATCTTCCATCCGAATCCCGCGTTCCTCTACGCCAAGGGCGGCGGACCGCTCCTCGACATGGGTCCGTACTACGTGTCGACGCTGCTGCACGTGTTCGGCCCCGTCGCGTCGGTCGCGGCGCTCGGGCTGCAGGGCTCGCCCACGCGCAAGGTGCAGGTCGGCGAGCTCGCCGGCCAGGAGTTCCCGGTCGAGATCCCGTCGACGCTCTCGGTGCTGATGGACTTCGAGCAGGGCGGTCAGGCGCAGAGCCTGTACAGCACCGACTCGCCGCTCCTGCGCCACGGCATCGTCGAGATCAGCGGCACCGAGGGCACGATCGTGATCCCCGACCCGAACACGTTCGGCGGCGCCATCACGATCACCCGCCCGCTCACCGAGATGGTGGTGCCGCCGGCGCCGCGCATCCAGGAGATCGTGGACGTGCCGCAGGAGGGCGTGCTCGCCGGTCGCGGCCTCGGGCTGCTCGACATGGCCCGCTCGATCCGCGACGGCCGCCCGCACATCGCCACCGGCGAGTTCGGCTACCACGTGCTCGACACGCTGCTGTCGATCGAGGAGGCCGCGGCGTCGCGCACCTACGTCGACGTCGAGAGCACCCTCGGCGAGGTCGGCTCGCTCCCCGCGGACTTCGATCCGCTGGCCGCCACGCTCTGACCTCACGTCGTGTGACCCGCGAGACCCCCTGCCGCCCGGCAGGGGGTCTCGTCGATGGGGATGACGGATGCTGCGCCCCGCAGCATCCGTCCCCCTCAGGGTTTCGCTCTCCCTGTTTCGCGAGACTTCATTGGAGCGCCGAGAGCGCATCACGAGCGTGAAGTCTCGGCGCCCGCACGAAGTCTCGCGACGAGTAGTGGAAAGAGCCGGGTCAGCGGAAGAGGTCGCCGAGGCCGGGGAGCTCGAAGTTCGAGAGCTGCTCGCCCAGGCCCGTGACGGCCTCGCCGGCGCCGGCGAGCTGCTCGGACGCGCCGGAGACGAGGTCGCCGGCGCCTCCGAGGTCGACGCCGCCCGCGATCGCCTCGAGGTCGAGGCTTCCGGCGATCGCGTCGAAGTCGACGCCCATGGTGGCGGCTTGTGCCAGGAGCGGGACGGCGACGGTGCTGACCACGGCCGCGCCGGCGACCGCACCGAGCATGCCGCCGACGCCCACGAGGGCGGCGTTGCGCGCCATTCCCCCGCCCGCGGAGGCGCCGCGACCGCGGCGGCCGACGCGCGCGAGGAGACCGGCCATCGCGCCGGGACGCATCGCCTCCGTGCGGGCCGCCGCGCGCGCCAGGTCGGGCGCTTCGGCAGAGCGCGGCTGCTCGCCGGGACGCAGCTCGGAGCGCATGCCCGCCTGGACCTGCGCCCGCTGCTCGGGCGTGAGCCGCGCGAACGCCTCACGGTGGATGGCCTCGACCTGGTGCGGGTCGGACGTCTGCAGCAGATACTCGTAGCGGGCGATCGCCGCGCGGTCGGCGGCGGTCGCGGGCGCGCTGCCGGAGGCCGTGGTCGCGCCGGGCGCGCTCGACGCCGGGGGCGGTGTGAGGCCGACCGGCGCAGCCGCCGCGGAGGCGACGGGCGCCGGCGGCCACGGGGCGCTCGCGGGCGGTGCAGCCGCGGGGCGCTGATCGCCGGTGACGGCACCGGCGACATCGCGCACCATCGAGCGCCAGTCCGTGCCGCCGCCGGGCTTGCCGTTCGACGAGCCGGACGAGTCGAGGGCCTTGGCGGCGAGGCCGAAGAGACGGTTGAGCGAGCTCATGGGGTTTCCTTCCGGGTGGGAGACGTGGCGTGACGAAGAACGCCAAGGTCTCCTCCGCCCCGAAGGGCCGGCAGCCCGGGATCCGGCGCTGGATCCGTAGTGACGAGCGTGCCGCAGGCGGGAGTACTCCCCTTGTGCGAACCAGCCTAGGGCGAGGCCGCAGCCGTTCCGCCCGTTCGGCGCCGTGGCCGCCGCACTCTCAGCAGATTGATCGATTCCCTACAGGCGGCCGACGGTCTCGATGTCCTCGAGGAAGTCGGCGGCGACCTGCGCCGACACCGTGGCGCGCGTGCCGGCGATGGCCGCGGTGTAGTCGTCCATGAACGGGCCCTCGGGCTCGTCTGCACCCGAGTCCACGGCGTTCTCGAGAGCGGACTGCGACGCCTTGCGCGCGGCGAACTCGATGTCGGCCGGCGAGAAGCCGTCGGTCATCGCGACCAGCTCGTGCACGTCGATCCCGACCGCGGCCTCCGGGATGTAGCGGCGCCAGATCGCGTCGCGCGCCTGCTGATCGGGGAGGCCGATCGGGATGACGTAGTCGAAGCGACCGTGCCGGAGGAACGCGGCATCCAGCGATCTGATGAAGTTCGTCGCGCAGATGAGGAGGCGTCCGGGCTGCTCGCGGAAGGCGGGGATGATCTTGAGGAGCTCGTTCGTGACGCCCTGCGTCGGCGACGGCGGCTCGCCCTGGCGGTGCGACGCGATCTCCTCGACCTCGTCGATGAAGACCACGGCGTGCTCGAGTTCCGCGATGGTGGCGAACGTCTCGCGCAGCGCGCCGGCGAGGCCGCCGGGGTGCGCCGCGAGGCGGGACGGGAACACCTCGACGAACGACCACTCCAGGCGGGACGCGATCGCCTTGGCGAACGTCGTCTTGCCGGTGCCGGGTGGGCCGAACAGCACGATCGCGCGCGGCGGCACCACGCCGAAGCGCTCGGCGAGCTCGGACTGCGCCAGCGGCAGCACGACCCGTCGCTCGAGCAGCTCCTTCTCGGTGTTCATGCCGCCCACGGCGTCCCACAGGCCCCGGGGCAGCACGCGTCCCCCGAGCTCGGCGAGGCGCTTGAGCTCCTCGCGCTGGACGGGGATGTGCCGCTCGAAGTAGTGGAGGTCCTGCTTGAGCGCGAACCCCTGGTGCAGGAACGCGCCCATCTTCGTCTCGGCAGCGGGCATGAGCGCGGACAGCTTGGAGATGCCCTGCGGCGCCATCCGCGCCTCGAGCGCGGCGAGGAGCGACGAGCCGATGCCCATGCCGCGTACATGCGAGGCGGTGGCGAGGAACACCACCCACCCCTGCGCGTGCGCGGCGCGGCCGATCGCGGCACCGACCACCTGCTCGCCGACGACCGCGACCACGGCATGGTCCTTCGCGCACGACGCGAGCACCTCGGAGAGGCTGTAGACCGGATCCACGCCCTCGGCGGTCACCTGCTCCCAGAGACGCAGGATGCCGTCGACGTCGTCGGCGTGATAGTCGCGGATGCGCCAGCCTGCCATGGCCCGGACTCCCTTCGGTGCGAGATGGGTCGCCTCAGGGTACCGAGGGCATCAGGGGCCGGGCTGCCGTGTGACGACCCAGGTCGGCCGTCGGGCGGGGCCGACCGTGCCGAAGCCGCTGCCGTCCCCGTCGTCTCCCCCAAAGGTCAGCGGGTGGCGGGTGCGTCGCTCACGTCGTACGCGCGAAGCCGTCCGCACATGCCGAAACCGCGTTCGCCCACGAGCGACGGAGCCTGCGACACCACCGCCGCGGAGAGGTGCCCGGCGTCGCCGGCAGCGAGCGCCCGGACGATGTCGAGGCTGTGCGCGGCCTGCACCGCGGGACCTCGCTCGACGATGCCCGACCAGTCCGCCGCGCGCTCCCGCACCAGCCGTGCGGCAGCGGCGTGGAACTCCTGCAACGGCCCGAAGTCGCCTGCCCTCGCAGCGTCGCGGAGGACGAGGAATCCCTCGACCGCGAGATCGCGTCGGCGGGCCGCCGCCTCGGCCCGTGCTCCGAGGGGTCCGGGCGGCAGAGCGGCCGCCGCGGCGTAGCGGGCGGGGTCGGCGACGATGTCGGCAGGGAACGTCATCACCGCGTCACCCGCTTCAGGCAGGCCGGCGTTGCCCATGATCACGAGCACCTCGAGGTCGCCGTGGTTCACCGCGCGGTGGATCGTGCCGGGGGTGAACCACACCACCGATCCTTTGCCCAGCGCGGTCTCGCGCGCTCCGGCCGGATCCAGCGTGTGGAGCTCGCCGCGACCGCCGATGACGACGTAGCACTCGGTCGACGCGAGGTGCAGATGTGGGCTGCCGCCGCGCAGCCCGTCGGGCGCGGCGTCGTCGTAGACGTCGAGCAGGGTCACGGAGGTGGCGCCGGGGAAGGTGGGCGCGGTGTCGGTCACGAAAGCTCCTCTCCCTCAGGGCTCAGACTACGACCGGCTGAAGGATGCCTCGCAGCACGTCTGCGAGCGGCTCGGCAGCATCCGCTCCCCCGTCCGCGATGCCCACGGCATAGCGGAACCGCACCGTCTCACCCGGGGCCACGACGACCTCCTCGCTGAAGAAGGGCGCGGGGTTCAGCGCGGCGAACTCCTCGGAGCGCGCGAACCACTGCGGCGGGTGGTGCGGGTTCGCGGCGTCGTCGAGCATGAGCACGAGCGACGTCGCGTCGACGTCGTCGTGGCGGCCGACGAAGCCCATCCACTCGAAGCGCGCACCGCGCACGTCGTCGCCGGCGCCTGTGGCTCCGGGCGCGACCAGGGTCCCGTCCGTGAAGGAGCGGGGTCCGCGCCAGAACAGCCCTCCGTAGCCGGCGTTCTCGCGGCCCTTGGTCGTGGGCGACCCGATGGCGATAGGGGCTCCCGACACGTTCGTGAGCCGCGTGTCGAAGGTGAGGGCCCAGGCCTCGTCCGACACGATCTCGGCGGTCAGTTCGCGCCGCTCGGTGAACAGCACGTCCCCCGTCTCGGTGATCCACCGCAGCGCGTGCGAGACCGTGGCGCGGTCACCCCCGTCGAGCTCGAGCGCACCCTCGTGCTGCTGTACGCCGTTGTTCGGCAGCTGCACGTAGAACTGCCCGTGGACGTACGTCGGCCCGCCCCAGAAGTTCTCGTCGTTCACGACCGGCAGGGCCCAGGCGATGCCCTTGTGCCACACGTGGTCGTGCGGACGGAACAGGCTCACGACGTCGCCGTGGCGCGTGCGGATGGGGTGCAGGTACGGCTTCGGCGACTCCAGCGGCACCGTCGTCGGCTGGTACACGTAGGTGAAGAGGTCGACATCGCCGTCGTGGACGGTGACGGACGAGCCGAGCTGGTGCGTGAGGCGGAGCGCCCTCATGCGAGCACCGCCTTGACGGCCGCCCACGGAACGATGCCGCCGCTCATCGACCGGACGAAGGGGTCGTCGCCGACGAGCTCCCCCGCGTCGATCGCGACGCCCCGGAACGCCGACGCATACGTGGCGGCGGCGAACTCGAGCGTGCGCCGCGCCTCGGCGAGGTCGACGCCGGGAGCCTCGCCTGCCTCGAGAGCATCGAGGATGGCGCGCACCTGGTCGAGGTGGCCGCTGGTCGCGCCGCTGTCGAGCCCCTCGGCCCAGCGGGCCGAGAGGTGCTCGTGGCCGGGCGCGGGAGTGAACGTCCAGTCCTCGCTCGTGTACCCGTACAGGTGGCGCACCTCGACGGACGCGTACTCGAAGTCGAAGCGCAGCCGCGACGTCTCGTGAGGCGAGACGAGCGAGTTCACGACCGTCGCAAGCGCTCCGTTGCCGAAGCGCACGATCGCCATCGAGACGTCTTCCGTGTCGGTGGGTCGCAGCTGCCGCGCGGCGTACGCGCTCACCTGCGACCATTCTCCGAAGATCGCGAACAGCAGATCGAATTGATGGATGCCGTGCCCCATGGTCGGACCGCCGCCCTCGACGTCCCATCGCCCGCGCCACGGCATGTCGAAGTACTCGTCGGGGCGGTACCAGAGCGTCTCGCACGTGGCCACGAGCGGTCGGCCGAGCTCACCGCCGCCGACCAGGGCCTGGAGGTGCCGGGCGGCGGCGCCGAACCGGTGCTGGAACACGGTGAGGACGGGCACTCCGGTCTCGGCCTGCACCGCTGCGAGCTCGTCGACCTCCGCGAGCGTGAGCGCCGTGGGCTTCTCGACGAGCGACGGCACGCCGGCGCGCATCGCCTCGATGGCGAGCGGTGTGTGCGTCTGCGGCGGCGTGCAGACGTGCACGAGGTCGAGCGTCTCGTTCGCGAACAGCTCGGCGGCGTCGGAGTAGACGCGGTCGACGCCGAACCTCTCGGCGAAGGCGTTCGCACGCGCGGGGTCCAGGTCGACCACTCCGGCGATCGCGACACGGGGGGCGAGGGCGGTGAGGGCTTCGGCGTGGGCGTGGGCGATGCCGCCGGTGCCGATGATGCCGACGCGGAAGGGCGGGCGGGGTGCGGACATGATGTGTCGTCCTTCTGTGCAGAGGAGGGGAGGACGACAGGCGCGGCCCGGGACAAGTCGAACCGCGCCTGTCGAGTGCGGATCACTGGGAGAGGACGATGTCCATCTCGGTGAAGAACTGGTCGACGGCCTCATCCACGGTGATCGTTCCGAAGTTCAGCTCGATGCCGATCTGGCGGAACTTGTCTTCGATGGTGCCGTAGCCCGTGACGGGCACCGGCGGCGCGTCTCCCAGGCGATCGGCGACCGATGCCTCGTAGTCCGCGATCTGCTGGTTGATGCCGTCGAGACTCGCGCCCGACATCGCGGTCTCGGACGCGGGGAACCCGCGGTTGGTGCCGAACACCTCGCCGGTCACCGGGTCGTTGACGAGGAAGTCGATGAGGATGGCTGCGGCCTCGGGGTGGTCGGTTCCTGCGGAGGCCGACAGCAGCATGCCCGCCTTCTTGTAGAGGTCCTTGGCGCCCTTCTCGGTCACCGGCGGGGCCGTGATCTGCAGCTCGGTGTACGGCTCGCCCAGGTTGGCGAGGTAGCTCACGCCGAAGCTGTCCCACGTCATCTCGCTCGTCTGCTGCGCGGTGTCGAAACCGGTCATCGGCATCGTCTCCTCGAGGCGCTGCTGCGGGATGACGACGCCGTCGCGCAGCTCCTGCCCGGACTTCCAGTACGCGCGCAGCTCGTCTTCGGTGAAGTTCACCTCGCCGTCCTCGGTGAAGAGATCCTTGCCCTTGGCGCGCTGCTGGATCTCGAAGCTCTGGATCCGCCCGGTGTAGTCGGCGCCTCCCCAGACCTCGACGCCCTTGGCCTTCGCGGCGTCGGTGACCTCCGCCATCCAGTCGTGGTAGTCCTGCCAGTCGCCCTCTTCGAACGGCTCGACGCCGATCTCCTCGAGCAGCACGCTGTTCTGATACATGCTCCAAGCGTTCGTCGAGATCGTGATCCCGGTGGTGACGCCGTCGATCTCGCCGATCTGGAGCACGTTCTCGGACAGGGGCTCGGTGTCGATGAGCGAGCCGAGGTACGGCGTCAGGTCGAGGAACAGGCCGTTCTCGGCGTACTGGCGGAGGTAGTTGATGTCGGTCTGCATCACGTCGGGGAGCCCGCCGCCCGCCGCTTCGGTCTGCCGCTTCTCCCAGTACTCGGGGAAGCCGAGGAACGATGTGTTCACCGTGATGTTGGGGTGCTCCTCGTGGAACGCCTCGAGCACCTCGTTGTACATCTCGGCACGCACGTCGTTGCCCCAGAAGGCGAAGTCGAGAGTCACCTTTTCGTCGGGATCGTACGTGGGGGCGGTCTCGCCGGCGGGCGCCGAACCGGAGCAGCCGGTCAGTGCCAGGCCGAACGCGGCCACGGCGGCCACCGCGCCGGCGGCGGCCTTCTTCCTGCGTGTGAACATCATCGTCCTTTCGGAATGCGGTCGAGGTGTCGGGAAGACGCAAGTGAACCTTCACTTAGTGATCGATCACTTCGTTGAGAAGTGAGAATAGTGAAGGTTCACAATCTGTGTCAACATGGACGTCGGAAGGAGGCGCCGTGACCGACACCGCATCGCACCGCCGGCCCACGATCATGGAGGTCGCCCACCTGGCCGAGGTCTCGCACCAGACGGTGTCGCGCTACTTCCGCGCACCCGACGGCCTGAAGCCCGCCACCAAGGCGCGGGTGCAGGCCGCGGTCGAGCAGCTGAACTACCGCCCGAACCTCGTCGCACGCTCGATGCGCACGCGTCAGACCGGCCGGCTCGCCGTGGTCGTACCCACCCTCGCGTACAGCCCGGCGCGCATGCTCGCCGGCGCGAGCGCCGCGGCGCACCGGGCCGGGTACGCGGTCGAGGTGCTCGCCCTCGAGGGCGGTGCCGCCGAGCGCACCGAGCGGGTCGCCGAACTTGCGGACTCCGGACAGGTCGACGGCATCGTGTCGTTCGCGCCCGTTCTCGCCTCGCTCGACCTGCAGGCGTCGAGCGGCACGCTGATCGTCGCGTCGGCCGACTTCGACGACGAGATGCGCGGCATCGGCGAACTGGCCGATGCCTCGGCGCTCGTCGAGGTCATCGAAGGGCTCGCCGCCCTCGGCCACCGCAGCTTCGTCCACGTCACCGGAGACCTGCAGTTCGCCTCGGCCCGCGCCCGCCGCGACACGTATCTCGCCACGCTCGACCGGCTCGGGCTCGAGTCGTATGAGGTCGTCGAAGGCGACTGGTCGGCCGAGGCCGGCATGGCCGCCGTGCGGTCCCTCCCCGACCGCGGGGGCCCCACCGCCGTGGTGGCGGCCAACGACCTCGTCGCGGCCGGCGTGATCCGCGCCGCGCTCGACCGCGGGCTGCGGGTGCCGGGCGACCTCAGCGTGAGCGGCTGGGACGACCAGCCGCTGGGCCGGCTGCTGAGCCCGGCGCTCACCACCGTCGAGATCGACCTCGAGGGTCTGGGCTCACGGGCGATGACCCGGCTCATCTCGGCACTGCGCAGCGAGCCCGCTCCGGCCGAGCCGCAGCAGCTCCACCGCGTCATCTGGCGCGAGTCCACCGGACCCGCCCCACGATGAGCCGTGCGCGTGGCGCGGCGGCAGCATCCGTCCTCAGTCGCGCCCGTCGAGCGCCGCGCGGGCGGCTTCGATCGCGACCTCTGTCGCCGAGTAGCCGTGCTCGGGGCCGGGGAAGACCCCGCCCCGGACCTCGCGCGCATAGGCGGCGACGCCGGCCACCATGTCGGGGCCGATGGCGCCGTAGCGCTTGACGAACGCGGCGGTCTTGCCCTCGGTGATGCCGAGCAGGTCGTGGATCACGAGCACCTGACCGTCGGCCGGGCCGGCGCCGATGCCGATCACCGGGATCTCGAGCGCCGGCAGCACCACCGCCGCCACATCGGCCGGCACGGCTTCGATGACGAGCACGCTCGCCCCGGCGTCCTGCACGGCGAGGGCTTCGCGCACGACGCGCGCGGCCGACTCCGCGGTGCGCCCCTGGGCGCGGAGGCCGCCGAGCGCCACCGCGGTCTGCGGCGTGAGGCCCACGTGGGCGACGATGGGGATGCCGGCTTCGGCGATCGCGCGGATGCGGCTCAGCCGCGCCTCTCCCCCGCCCTCGAGTTTGACGGCGTCGGCGCCCGCCTCCTTGACGAACCGGATCGCGGTCTCGACCGCTTGTGCGTCCGACACCTCCGTCGACCCGAACGGCAGGTCCGCGACCACGAACGCCGAACGCACGCCGCGGCGCACCGCGCCCGCGAGCACGAGCATCTCCTCCACCGTGACCGAGACGGTGGAGTCGTGTCCGAGCACCACCTGGGCTCCGGAGTCGCCGACGAGCACCATGTCGACCTCGGCCTGCTCCGCGGTGCGGGCGGTCGGGTAGTCGTAGGCCGTGACCATCACGATCGGCTCACGGCGGGACTTCATCTCGGCGAGTCGCTGCAGGGTGACCTGTGCGCGCATCACGCACCTCCTAGGACGGTGTTGTCGATGAGCCGCGTGCGTCCGACGCGGGCCGCGATCGCGACGAGTACGGGTCGGGCGACCGCGGTGACGGGCGCGAACGTGATCGGGTCGACGAACGCCACATACTCGGGATGGATGCCGGACGCCTCGAGCGTCGCCAGTGCTCGGGCGCGCAGCGCCTCGGTGTCGGCGATGCCGGAGGCCGCAGCATCCGTCACCTCCTGGAGCGCATGCGGGATGGCGAGGGCCTGCGCGCGCTCTTCGGGCGAGAGACGGATGTTGCGGCTGGAGCGGGCGAGGCCGTCGGTGTCGCGTGAGGTGGGGCACACGACGATCGTGACCGGGATGCCGAGATCGGCCACGAAGCGGCGGATGACGGCGACCTGCTGCGCGTCCTTCGCACCGAAGTAAGCGTGGTCGGGGAGCGCCGCGAGCAGCAGCTTCGTCACCACGGTGGCGACGCCGTCGAAGTGCGCGCGGCCGCGCTCGGCGCCCTCGAGGGTCTCGGCGAGGGGGCCGGTGACGCTCACGGTGGTCGCGAAGCCGGCCGGGTAGACCTCGCCGGCGTCCGGCGCGAACACGACGTCGACCCCCTCCGACGCGGCGAGCGCGAGGTCGGCCTCCTCGGTGCGGGGGTAGGCGGCGAGGTCGGACGGCTCGTTGAACTGCGCCGGGTTGACGAAGATCGTCATGACGACGGTGTCGTCGGTCTTGCGCGCGGAGCGCAGGAGCGTCGCGTGGCCCTCGTGGAGGGCGCCCATCGTGGGGACCAGGCCTATGCTGCCGCTGCGCTCTCGCAGCACGGCGCGGAGGTCGGCGACGGTGCGGGCGACGATCACGGTGCCACCTCCTGGCGCGCGTGGAGGTCCCGCGTCGCGGCGACCAGGGCATCGAAGAGGTCGGTGCGCTCAGGCAGGCGCTCGGCGACGGCGGCGCGCTGACGGGCGACGGTCTCCTCGTCGCCACGGGCGATGGGCCCGGTGAGTGCCGCGGCACCGCTCGCCTGCCAGTTCGCGACGGTCGCTCGCACCAGCGGTCCGAGGGCCTCGCGCGGGACCCCCGCCGTGGCGGCCAGCTCTTCGGCGAACGACTCGAGCGTCACGAGGAAGTTCGATGCGATCGACGCCGCCGCGTGGTACGCGGGCCGGTCGGCATCGGACACGTCGAACGGCGTCATGCCGAGTGCCTCGGCGAGCAGGTGCGCGGTCGCGAGCGCACGGTCGGTCGATCCGGCGACAGCCGCCGGAACGCCTGCGAACGAGGTGTCGCCCGTCACGGTGGTGAGGGGATGGATGCCGAGTGCCTCATGCGGTGCGAGCGACTCGAGCGTCGTCGCGCCCGAGAAGTGGCCCACCAGACGGCCGGGTGCGACGTGGGACGCCGCGGCGGCGATCTCGGCATCCGGCACCGCAAGGAGCACGACGTCGGCGGTGTCGCCCGTCGCGGCGCGGCCGAGGGGGCCGTGCACGTCGACGCCCGCTTCCCGGAGTGCCGAGGCCATCGCGCGTCCGATCCGGCCGTCGCCGACGATCACGACGCGGGCAAGCGCGTGCGCGGGGTGCGAGTCCGGCATCGTCGTCGTCTCCCGTCACGGCGCATGGATCCGGTCCAGGACGGCTGAACCAGGTTCAAAAATACCCGAGAGGCCGCCGGCGGCGCCCACGGGCACCTCCGGCGGCCTCGGTGCGGGTGTCGCTAGGCCTGAGCGGGCACCTTGTACGCGATGTGCACGCGGGTGATCTCGCCGTCGAACGCGAACGGCATCTTGTCGGCGTACGCCCGCGAGACGGCGCCGCCGTACGCGCGCCCGACGTCGAGGCAGTCGTTCGCCGAGAACAGCAGCGGAGCGCTGACCGGCACGGTGCCCGATGCGACCTCTGCTCCGTCGACGCGCAGCACCACGCTCAGGGGTCCGCCCGGTCGCAGCTCGAGGTACGAGGTCTCGATCTCGATCGTGTGGTCGCCCGGGGAGAGGGGCTCGGACGCCGCGACGGTCGTCCGCTGCACGAGGAACAGGTTGTACTCGTACGTCAGGACACCGTCGACGACGAACGCCGTGAGCCCGCCCCCCGCGCCGCCGAGCTTGTAGAGCACGCCATCGGCCTTCTCCCCGACCTTCACCTCGATCGTCACGACGTTCGGCTTGTTGCCGAGAGCCGGGGCGCAGAACTCGGGCACGCGGAACGTGTCGCCCGAGAGCTCCCACTCGGTGTAGGGCGGCGCGATGCGCAGCTCGGGGTGCAACGGCGCGATCCAGAGACCGCCGCCGACGGGGAGCACCTTGTTCTTCGCCGCCTCGATCGCGAACAGCTCCTTGAGGCCCGCGAGCTTCTCGGGATGCTGCTCCGCGACGTCGTGTGCCTGGCTCCAGTCCTCGTCGAGGTTGTACAGCTCCCAGGTGTCGTGGTCGGGCGTCCACGTCTGGATCCCAGGTGGAACACCGGGCACCCAGGGGAGGCGAGGCCCCGTCGTCGACGCGAGCCAGCCGTCCTCGTAGATCGACCGGCTGGCCATGATCTCGAAATACTGCACCCGGTGCCTGCCGTCGGCGGACTTGTCGTCGATCGAGTAGGCGAAGCTCGTGCCGTCGATGGGATCCTGCGGCACACCGTTGACGGTGTCGGGATGCGTGATGCCGAGGATCTCGTAGATCGTGGGCGCCAGGTCGATCACATGGTGGAACTGGGTGCGAGGAACCGGGTCGTGCTCGATGCGCCCCGGCCACTGGATGAACATCGGGTTGCGCGTGCCCCCGAGGTGCGAGGCCATGAGCTTCATGCCCTGGTACGGCGACGACCCCGCCCAGGCCCACGCCGCGTGGTACTGGTTGTCGGTCGCCGGGGTGCCGAGCGCGTCGAGGCCGCCGAGCTCCTCGAGTGCCGCGATGTGCTGATCGACCGTGGTCGGGATCATGTTCTGGGCGAGCAGCTCGCTGATCGTGCCGTTCTGCCCTTCTCCCGAGGAGCCGTTGTCGCCCCAGATGTAGATGACGATCGTGTCGTCGATGTAGCCGAGTCGCTCGAGCTCGTCGACGAGGCGGCCGGCCTGCACGTCGGCGTGCTCGCCGAATCCGGCGCACACCTCCATGAGGCGCGCCTGGAACGGCTTCTGGTGATCGGGGACGTCATCCCAGCCCTGCAGCGACTCTGGCCGCGGCGTGAGCACGGCGTCCTCGGGAACCCAGCCGGCCGACTTCGCGCCGGCCAGCGCGTCCTCGCGGTAGGCGTCCCAGCCGTCGTCGAACACACCGGCATACTTGTCGGCCCACTCCTTCATGATGTGGTGCGGGCCGTGGATCGCGCCGGTGGCCCAATACATGAAGAAGGGCTTGTCGGGGGCGAGCGCCTTGTGATCGCGCAACCACGCGATGGCGTCGTCGGCGATGTCCTCGCTGAGGTGATAGCCCTCCTCCGGCGACTTCGGCGGCAGCACGGACGTGGTGTTGCGGACGAGGTTGGGCTCGTACTGCGACGCCTCGCCCGCGAGGAAGCCGTAGAAGTACTCGAAGCCGTTCCCGGTCGGCCAGTTGTCGTACGGGCCGGCCTTGGTCGTCTCCTCTGCGGGAGTGTTGTGCCACTTGCCCCAGGCGGCCGTGGAGTAGCCGTAGTTGCGCAGCACCTCCGCCATCGTGGCGCTGCTCTTGGGGATGTGCCCCGAGTATCCGTCCCAGTCGGCCGCGAGCTCGGCGATCTGACCGGCACCCACGCGGTGGTGGTTGCGCCCGGTGAGCAGCGCCGCGCGGGTCGGTGAGCACATGGCCGTGGTGTGGAAGCGGTTGTAGCCGATGCCGCCCTCGCGGATGCGCTCGAGCGTCGGGGTGTTCACCCTGCCGCCCAGGGGTGCGGGGAGAGCCGGACCGGCGTCGTCGATGAGGATGACGAGCACGTTGGGCGCGTCCTCGTTGAGGTGGCGCTCCGGCGGCAGCGGCGAATAGGTCGATTCGGCGAGCGTGCGCCCCGCGTAGCTGCCCGAGGGCTTCGGCGGGAAGGGAAGCGTCCGCGCGGGGGGAAGCGGAGCCCCCACGATCGATTCGCGATGGCCGTCGGTCATGTCGTGCTCCTGTCGTCGCGCCGAGGCCGGAAGGACGAGGGAGGTGGTCCGGCCGGGCGGCACACCCACGCAGGATCGGCGACAGGGAGGACAGGACTGCAGGCGGCGACCCAGGCTTCGGCTCGTCGTTCGGATCCCCCCAGGACCGGCTGCAGAGCATGCGCCTGGTTCGCATCCTAGGGGCGAGCCTCGACGGCTGACAACGATCGGGAGGCGAACACCGGGTGACATCGCGGCGAGGTGTTTCGCCACCCGGAGATCACGGCGGGGCCCGCGCACGCAGAGACGCCAACTTCCTGCCGCTCCCAGGATATCCGGGGGTGGGGGCCTTGCGGCAAGGGCCCCTCGGGGGCGCATGCTGGTCGGTCGCGACGCGCCCCCGCCCTCCTCCGCCCCATTCCTCCGCCTCAGCCCGCGTCGCGCAGCCGCCAGGAGCCGATGCCGTGAACACCTTTCCGATCAGTGATCCGAACCCGTCCTCTCCCCCAGCCGTCGTCACCGCATTCCGCCTCCCCGAACGCCTCGCCGCCAAATCCGACCCTGCGCTGATCGGCGGCGACGAAGAGCACTTCGCCGCGATCGCCGACACCCTCGACAGCTCGATCGCGGGCCTCGAGGGGCGCCTCGACGAGCTGCGCCGCCGCCCTGGCGGTCATGGCCAGGCGGGCGTCGAGCGCGACATCGAGATCCACCGCGTCTCTGCGCGGCTGCGGGTGCTCCGGCGCTTCTCGATCGACGCGTGCCTCGGCCGCATGGTTCCCGACGACTCCGAGCCCGTCTACATCGGCCGCTTCGGACTGACGGATGCTGCGGGCCGCCGCCTGCTCGTGGACTGGCGGACGCCCGCCGCCGAGCCGTTCTTCGCCGCGACGCACGCCCACCCCTCCGGCCTCGTGAGCCGCCGCCGCTATCGCTGGACCGGCGGGCGCGTCACCGACTACTGGGATGAGGTCTTCACCGCCGCGGGGCTCGATCACCACGCGGCGCTCGACGACCAGTCCGCGTTCATCGCGAGCCTCGGCGCCAGCCGCTCACCACGGATGCGCGACGTGCTGGGCACGATCCAGGCCGACCAGGACGCCATCATCCGCGCCGGCTCGCGCGGCGCCCTCGTCGTCGACGGCGGCCCGGGCACCGGCAAGACGGTGGTGGCGCTGCACCGCGCGGCCTACCTCGTCTACTCCGACCCGCACCTCGGCGGGGGGGCGCGGCGGCGTGCTGTTCGTCGGCCCGAGCCCCGCCTACCTCTCCTACGTCGAGGACGTGCTCCCGAGCCTCGGCGAAGAGAGCGTGCAGACGTGCACTCTGCGCGACCTCGTGGCCGAGGGGCCGGCCGCCGGACCCGAGACCGATCCCGTCGTGGCGCGTCTGAAGGCCGACGCCCGCATGGTCGACGCGATCGAGCCCGCGGTGCGGCTGTACGAAGAGCCACCCGCCGAAGGGCTCCTCGTCGAGACACCGTGGGCGGAGCTGTGGCTCGATCCGCAGGGCTGGGCCGAGGCGTTCGCCTCCGCGGAGGCGGGTCTGCCCCACAACGAGGCGCGCGACCAGGTGTGGGAGACCGTGCTCGACATCCTCACCGACCAGGTCGACGGCGAAGCGGTGCCGCTGCACCAGCTGCGACGCGCGCTGGCCCGCAACGAGGACCTGACGCGCACCTTCGCCCGTGCGTGGCCGCTGGTCGAGGCATCCGTTCTCGTCTCGGATCTGTGGAGCGTCCCCGCGTATCTGCGCCGCTGCGCGCCGTGGCTCCGACCGCATGAGATCGAGGCGCTGCAGCGAACGGATGCCTCGGCCTGGACCACCGCGGACCTCCCGGTGCTCGACGCCGCCCGGCGCCGGCTGGGCGATCCTGGGGCGTCGCGGCGTCGGCGCGAGCGCGAGGCGAGGCTCGCGCAGGAGCGGGAGTACATGGCGCAGGTGGTCGACCGGCTCAAGGAGGCCGGTGACGAGATGATGCAGTGGCTGGACGGCGACGACCTGCGCAACAGCCTGGTCGACGAGTCGGTGCTCGACGCGGTGGACCCCGACCTGCTCGCGGGGCCGTTCGCGCACGTGATCGTCGACGAGGCGCAGGAGCTCACCGATGCGGAATGGCGGATGCTGCTGGCCCGCTGTCCGTCGCGCAGCTTCACGGTGGTCGGCGACCGAGCGCAGGCACGGCATGGGTTCCACGAGTCGTGGCAGGAGCGGCTGGAGCACGCGGGCCTGACCGGGGTGGGGGTGTCGTCGCTGACCCTCAATTACCGCACACCCAGCGAGGTGATGGCCGAGGCCGAGCCGGTGATCCGCGCGGCGATCCCCGACGCGAACGTGCCGACGTCGATCCGGTCGATCGGGGTGCCGGTGCGGCACGCCCCGGTGTCGGAGCGCGACGCCGTGCTGGCGGACTGGCTCGAGGCGCACGCCGAGGGCGTGGCGTGCGTCATCGGCGATCCCTCGTTCGCACCGCAGGAGCGGGTGCGGTCGCTGACCCCGGAGCTCGCGAAAGGGCTCGAGTTCGACCTCGTCGTGCTCGTCGAGCCGTCGACGTTCGGCGAGGGGATCGAGGGCGCGGTCGACCGTTACGTGGCGATGACGCGAGCGACCGAGCGGCTGGTGGTGCTCGAGGGGTAGGTGGGGGTCGTCGATCTCACGCCGGTGGCGCTCGCGCAAGTACGCTCGACGCCATGACGATCCGGCGAGCGATGCCCGGTGATCTCGCTGGGATCAACGCCGTACACGCCGCATGCGGGCGGTCAGCCTGGGACGGCACGGTGCTGGAGGACTCGGCAGACCGCTTCGTGGCGGTCGCCGTCATCGGCGGAGTGATCGTCGGCGCCGGCAAGACGCACTTCCAGGCCCAGCCGCGGTCTACTACTTCACGGACGAGGACAACGCGGCCTCATTGCGGCTGCACGCCGGCTTCGGCTTCGTCGAGCTCGCGAGGCTGCCCGCCATCCTGGGAGCGCGTGCGAACCGCGAGAACCTCATACTGTTCCGGGCGGCTCGGCCGGAGCTGCCGTGACGCAGCCGCCGGTGGCCGGCATACCTGCCGTGACGTGTCAGCTGCGCTGAACGTAGTGCCGCACGGCGTCGTCTCGCTCCACCAGGAACCGGTCGTCCTCCGGGTAGTACACCGCCCTGTCGATGTCTTCGCCGGCGAATCCTCGGATGCTCTCCCAGCTGTCCCATCGCGAGACCGTCAGGATCTCGGTCAGGCCGTCGGGGAGTTCGCGTGTCAGGGTCCACGCGTCCTGATTCCCGGGAATCGCGCGATACTCCTCGATCCCGGTCCGCTCGACGTACTCGACGTAGTCGTCGCGGTCCTCGGTACGGATCACTCCGCGCCACATCCGCACGATGCTCTGCTCACCGCTCCTGCCGCCCGGCGCGGGGTGGCGGCCGTGGTCTGCGACGTCCGGCTCTGCCCGCGCGACGTCCGCGACCTCCTCCTCGGGGCGCGGCGGGATCGTCTCGTCGACTTCGAGCTCGGGGATGCTCGACTCACCCGGCCCCGGAACGTGGGCCTGAGAGAAGTGCTCGTCATACGCGGACACGGCGACTCCTTCCTTCGGCGACAGTCACAGCGTAGATCCACGTGCGGTCAGCGCACCCGCAGTTCCTCCGGCAGCACCACGACATCGACGAGGGCGCCGTTGCGCCAGACCGTCATCTCCATGCGACGGCCGATCGCGCCTTCGACCATGCGCCTCTGCAGCGCCGTCGGGTCGGCGATCGTGACGCCGTCGAGCGAGAGGACGATGTCGCCGACGCGCGCGCCGGCCACGGCGGCCGGACTGCTGGGCACGACGGAGACCACCTGCATCCCGACCTTCGACCCGGCCTTCGCCGCCACGTCGGGACCGAGCGGCACCGTCGAGCCCGCGATGCCCAGCCACGCCCGGCGCACACGGCCGTGGGTCCGAAGAGCGTCGATGATCTCGCGCGTCGTCGTGTTGATCGGGACCGCGAGACCCAGGCCGATGCCGGCCACGGCGGTGTTCACCCCGATCATGCGGCCGGCGCTGTCGGCGAGCACGCCGCCGCTGTTGCCCGGGTTGAGCGCGGCGTCCGTCTGGATGACCTCGTCGATCACCCGCCCCGACCGCGTGGGCAGCGAGCGGCCGAGCGCCGACACGATGCCCGCGGTCACGCTGCCCGAGAACCCGCGCGGGTTGCCCAGCGCGACGACGAGCTGCCCGACCCCGAGTCCCGAAGCATCGCCCATCGTCAGCGGCGGCGGCGTCTCGACGTCCGCGCGCAGCACCGCCAGGTCCGACAGCGGATCAGCGCCGATGACGGATGCTGCGGCCACGGAGCCGTCCGGAAACGCGACCTCCACCCCGATCGCACCCTCGACGACGTGTGCGCTCGTGAGCAGGTGCCCGTCCGAGGTGATGACCGACGCGCTCCCCGCACCGGCGCCCTGCCTCGTCCGCACGGTCACCGCGGCGACGGAGGGCAGCACGATCTGCGCGACGCGCATGACCGTCGAGGAGTAGGCGTCGAGCGCCTCATGGTCGTCCACGAGACCAGTGTCGACCCGTGCCGGCCGCCACGGCCCGCGTTCGCCGATGGCGGAAGACGCACGTCAGGGCGCAGCATCCCACCAATCCAGCACCCGGGTGCCGATCAGCGTGAGCCAGCGCGACGGCTCGCCCTCGCCGACATCGACGTCGAACCAGGTGCGCCCGGGCAGCGGGGTGGTCTGCAGCCAGGTGCCGTCCGGCTGCCGGGCGGCGCGCACGACCTCGATCGCGTCGGCGAGACGGGGATCGGGCGGGGTGCCCTCGAGCAGCGCGACGTCGCGGAAGTGGTCGAGCGCGGCCAGCGCGCTGTAGCGATGCCGGTTCGGGTAGACGAAACGGGTGACGAAGTCGCCGACCACCTCGCCGGTCGTCGCGCGGTTCATGAGATGCCGCGAGAGGAGGTACTCCTCGCCGCCGCGGCGGGCGTCGCGCATGCTCGTGTCGCCGGTGATCCGCTCGTACGCGAGGATGCCGCGTGCCGCGTTGAGCGTCGAATGGAACGAGGAGCGCACCGAGTCGCCTTCTTCGGCCTCGCAGTTCCAGCCGCCGTCGGCGAGGCGATGCTCGGGGAACCACGCCACGAGGCGTGAGACGTCGGCGCCGAGCCACGCGCCGCTCGCCAGCGTGTACGAGTTGATGCAGACATCCACCTCGCCGCCCCAGTAGGGCAAGTCGTCGTATTCCCACCGGCTGTTCGCGGCGATCCTGCCGGCGGTCCCGTCGAGCACGGCCGCGTCGACGCCCCACTCGCGGAGGTCCTTCAGCACCCAGGTCGTCGCCACCCAGGGCTGACCGGGCTCGTCCGCCGCGGCGCTGCCGAAGAACCCGGCCGGGAAGAAGGCGCCGCCGGCCCATTGTCCGTCGGCATCCTGTTCCGCGAGGAGCCGGGCACCGAACCCCTTGGTCGCCACACGCGCCCGCGTCGCCTCCCAGACCTCGGGCGGAGCCGAGGCGAGATCCCGCTGCACCTGCCAGCGCAGCGCAGGGTCGGAGTCGAGCAGCCAGTCGAGCAGATCCTGGTCGATGGTCATGCGGGCAGGCTAGCCACCGCCGCCGACAACGTCGATCCCCGCGCACCGCTCCGGCCACGGGGCCGGGTGGAGGCCGTAGGCGCCGCGGCGGCATCCACCTGGCGCATAGCCTCGTCACCAGAACCGCCCAGCCCCGATTCCTACGCTCGGGCCCATGCCCGAATCCCGACGACGGGCGAGCCTCGGCGGTCTCGCCGGTCTGCTCGGCCTCAGCGCCCTTGCCGGAGTCCTCGTCGCCGCGACGGTCACGCCGGCGGTCGCCCTCACCGGCGCCGCGGCGTCGCAGGCGATCACCCTGTTCGACAGCCTCCCCGCCACGCTCGAGATCGACCAGCTGATGGTGCCGAGCAACTTCTACGCGACCGACCCCGAAACCGGCGAGGCCGTGCTGATGGCGCAGTTCCTCGAGCAGGACCGCACGCCCGTGACCCACGACCAGATCTCACCGGTCATGTACGACGCGATCCTGTCGAGCGAGGACCCGCGCTACTACGACCACGGCGGCGTCGACATCATCGGCACGACCCGTGCCGTGCTGTCGAACCTCGAGGGCGGCGGAGAGACCCAGGGCGGATCGACCATCAGCCAGCAGTACGTCAAGAACGTCCTCGTGCAGCAATGCGAGGCGACGGCGAAGACGCAGGAGGCGAAGTACGACTGCTGGGCGGAGGCGACCACGTCGGCCGGAACGGCGGGCATCGAGCGCAAGCTGCAGGAGATGCGTTACGCCGTCGCACTCGAGCAGACGTACTCCAAGGACGAGATCCTGCTCGGCTACCTCAACATCGCCAACTTCGGCGGCACTACGTACGGCGTCGAGGCGGCGGCGCGCTACTACTTCGGCACGACCGCCGCGAACCTGACGCTCGGACAGGCGGCGACCCTCGCCGGCATGGTGCAGAACCCGAACAGCTACCGGATCGACCGCCCCGCGGGCTCGATCACGACCTCCGACGGGACGGCGCTCAACAAGGCACCCGATGGCTCCGTCGACGACGCACAGGGCGCGCAGCTGTCGGCACTCGACACGCTGCTCGCCGACGGCTCGATCACGCAGGAGCAGCACCTCGCAGCCGCCGACGGCTACACCGCGACCAAGGGCAGGCAGCTCTACGTCCTCAGCCGCATGCTCGACGACGGGAAGATCACGCGCGACCAGTACGTCGCCGCCGCGATCGAGCCCATCACCCCGACGGTCACCCCCACGGTGACCGGCTGCGCCGCCGCGGGTGGCGCGGCGTACTTCTGCGAGTACGTGAAGGACGTGATCCTCGACGACGCGGCGTTCGGCGAGACGGCGACGGACCGATGGCAGACCCTCCAGCGCGGCGGTCTGAACGTCTACACGACCCTCGACTCGCGCGTGCAGTCGGCCGCCGAGGAGGCCATGACGCGGTATGCGCCGTCCTCCGCCGACATGCCCGAGTCGAGCGGCTACTCGACGGGACGGTTCGGTTCCACGACCGTGAGCATGGAGGCATCGACGGGGCGGATCCTCGCGATCGCGCAGAACACGACCTACAGCGAGGACGCCGCCGTCGACGACGATCCGGAATACTCGTCGCTCGTCTTCGCGGGAGACCTCGCGATCGGCGGCTCGACGGGCTTCAGTGCCGGCTCGACGTTCAAGCTGTTCACCCTGCTCGACTGGCTCGAGCAGGGCCACTCGGTGAACGAGACGCTCGACGGCCGGCTGCGGGTGTTCGACCACCTCGCCAACTCGTGTGACGGCGACTGGGACAACACGTCGAACACCCTCGTGAACAACTTCGGCAAGGCGGCCGGACGCGTCGGCACGCCGCTGCAGTTCACGGCCTCGTCGCTGAACACGGGCTACTTCGCCATGGCGGAGAAGCTCGACCTGTGCAACATCCAGGACGTGGCGGCCCGGCTCGGGGTCACGCAGACCGACGGCACGCCGATCTCGATGCAGGACCTCGGCTCGATCATCGGCACGGCGGCGGTGTCGCCGATCGCGATGGCCGCGCCGCCTACGCCAGCGTCGCGAACGGCGGCACGTTCTGCCGGCCGCGGGTCATCGATCGGGTGACGGATGCTGCGGGCACCGAGATCGCGAAGCCCGAGAGCACGTGCACCCAGGCGCTCGATCCCGGTGTCGCGGCGACCGCCGCCTACGCGCTGCAGTCGGTGATGTCGTCGGGCGGAACGGGAACCGCGGGCAACCCCGGCGACGGCACACCGCTCCTCGGCAAGACCGGAACCCACGAGGCGTGGCAGACCTGGATGATCGAGTCGAGCACCGCCGTGACGACGGCGACGTGGGCGGGCAACGTCGAGGGCTTCGGCGACGTGTTCAACACCTGGCACGAGGGCACGCGGCTGTCGGACGTCCGATACCGCATCGGCAGGGCGGTGCAGGCCGCCGCGAACGCCGCCTACCCCGGCACCGACTTCCCGAGCCCGGACGCGCAGCTGACGAAGACCTCGCAGGCGACGGTGCCCGACGTCACGGGGATGAGCGTCGCCGACGCCCAGAGCCGGCTCCAGGCCGCGGGATTCGTCGTACAGGTCGGCGACCCCGTGGAGTCCGACGTCGCGGCGGGGCTCGTGGCGCTTCAGGACCCCGGCGCGGGGCGCACCACCGCCGGCGCGACCGTCACGATCCGCGCGAGCTCCGGCCCGCGCACGCCGACCCCGGATACCGGCAGCGGCGAGGGCGGCGGCAACGTGAACGAAGGCGGCGCCGGGAACGGAGGCAGCGGCGGCGGCGATGGAGGCGACAGCGGCGACGACAACTGACCGAGCCGCGCCCGGAGGGTCCCTTCTGGTGGTGTTCCGAAAGCGCCACTGGCTCTGAAACAGGGGCGGAAACGGATGCTGCGGCCCGCAGCATCCGTTTCCAGACCGTCAGCCGCCCGCCGTCGCGTTCTCGTAGGCCCGCATCGCAGCCTCCTGCGCGTCGGCGAGCGCTTCTTCCGCCGTCTTGTCGCCGAGGAGCGCTGCCGTGATCGCGTTGTTCAGCTCGTTCTGGATGTCCTGACCCGCGGGCGAGGAGCCGAAGGACCGCCCGTACTCCAGGACGTCGTAGTACGTCGAGATGGTCTGATCGAACCCGGCGTTGCCGGTCTCGACGACGTACTCGTCGCGGATGGCCTGGTCGGGTCCCGGCGAGCCGGTGAACAGGCCGGTGTTGATGCCGCCGTCTTCGGCGCGCGTGTCGGCGCGTGCCGCGCCGGCCGCCGCCCACGCGTCCTCGCCCGTCAGCTCGGCCATCCACGCGCACGCCGCCGCGGGGTTCTCCGCGCCGGCGGGGATGACGAAGGCCGTGCCGCCGGCGACCGAGAAGGGCTCGCCGTCGCTGTTCTTGAACGGGATCGCTTCGATCTGGATCTCATCGACGTACGGCGACAGCACGTTCGGGTACCACTGGGCGTTCACCTGCGCGCCGACCTGGTCGGCGACGAACTGGTTGTTGTCGCCGAAGGTGTCGAAGGAGTCGGTGAAGCTCTTGACGGCCGCGTAGCCGCCCTGCGCGTCGTTGATCTGCTGGAGCATCTCGATGCCCACGACGTTGCCCGGGTCGTCGAGCGTCGGTGCGCCCGTGTCGTCGGTGAGCTGCCCGCCCATGCCGAGGATCCACAGCGGGGCCTGACCCGTCGAGACCGGGTCGAAGCCGAGCCGCGTCGGAACGCCGCCGGACTCCTGGTACATCTTCGCGATGGCGCCGAGCAGCGCGTCGGGGTTCGAGGTGTCGATCTCCTCGTTCGTGACCCCGGCCTGGTCCATCACGCGCTTGTTCAGGATGATGGCCGGCGGCTGGTAGAACTGCGGCACCGCCCAGATGGCATCGTCGTAGCGCACGTCATCGACGACGAACGGATACCAGTAGTCGTCGGGTGTGATGTCCTGCGCCTCGAAGCACGCGTCGAGCGGCACGATGAGCCCCTGCGCGGCGTACTGCGTGACATAGCGGCGATCCATCTGCACCACGTCGGGCACGTCGCCGCTGGCGATGCGCGTGGTGAACTTCTGCGCGTCGAAGGCCGTGGCGTCGAGGTCGACCTCAACGTCGGCGAGCTGCTCCTCGGCGTAGTCGAGGCGGGACTGCCCGACGTCGTCGGCATTCTCGAAACCCCATGCCGAGAGAGGGCCGGTGGGTTCTGCCGTGAAGTCGACGTCGCCACCCGCCGTGCCGCCGCCGCCATCACCGCCACCCCCGCAGCCGGCCAGGAGGACGGCGGATGCCGCGACAGCGGCGATTCCGATCATGCGCTTGCGCATCTTCTTCCCTTTCATGTGATCAACCCTTGCGACCCTGCGTAGCGACGCCCTCGATGAAGTACCGCTGACCGAAGGCGAAGAGGATCAGCATCGGGAGGGTGACGAGCAGCGACGCGACCATGACGTACTGGTAGTCGCCCTGCCCGCCCGCCGTGGGGCTGTACTTCGTCATCGCGTAGGCGATACCCAGTGGAGCGGTGAACTCGTCCACGGACCCCGCGTTGAGGTAGATGAGCGCAGCCTGGAGGTTGTTCCAGCTGGCCTGGAACTCGAACAGGAAGACGATGACGAACGAGGGGATCGACAGCGGCATCGCGATCCGCCAGAACAGGCCCCAGTAGCTCGCTCCGTCGAGGCGCGCCGCCTCGAAGAGCTCCTTGGGCAGCCCGAGGTAGAACTGCCGCTGCAGGAAGATGTAGAAGGCCGAGCCGAAGAGATTCATGCCCCACAGCGGAACCCACGTGCCGAGCAGTCCCGTCTCCTTCCAGATCAGATAGATCGGGATCATCGTGACCGCGCCCGGCAGCATCATCGTGGCGAGCACGAGACCGAACAGCAGGCCGCGGCCGGGGAACCGGAAGTAGGCGAAACCGAACGCGACGATCGAGCTCGAGATCGCGACGGTGCCGGCGGCGAGCACGGCGATCGCGACGCTGTTGAACATCCAGCTCACCAGCGGCAGCTGGTTCCACACCTCGACGTAGTTCTCGGGCACGAAGGTCTTCGGAATGAGCGAGTTGTCGAACACCTCGCCCTTCGGCTTGAAGCTCGCCGCGAGCAGCCAGACGAACGGGTAGAGGAACAGCATCGCGAAGCCGACGAGCAGGATCGTCAGGACGATCCGCCCGGCCAGGCTCTTCGGCTGTGAGAGCCCGCGGCGCCAGCGCGACTTCCTCGGCTGCACCACCGCTGCGGTCGCAGCCTCGGGAACCGGCCTGCTCACGCCGGGAGTCTGCAGCGACGCCGACATCAGCGGTCCCCCTCGTAGTAGACGAATCGATTGCCGAACTTCACCTGGATGACGGTGATCACCATGATGATCACGAACAGCAGCCAGGCCATGGCGGCGGCGAACCCGAAGTTGAACTGGCGGAACGCCTGCTGGAACAGGTAGATCGCGTAGAAGAGGGATGCCTCGGGCGAGGCGTTGCTCTGATCCCGCCAGAACAGCAGGTACGCCTGGTCGAATACCTGGAAGGCCGCGATCGACAGCACGATGACGTTGAAGAACATCGCGCCGGAGATCATCGGCAGTGTGATGGAGAAGAACTTCCGCACCGGCCCGGCACCGTCGAGCGACGCCACCTCGTAGAGTTCGGTCGGCACGTTCTTCAGCGCGGCGAGGAAGATCACCATCGTCCCGGCGACCGTCCAGAGCGTCATGATCACGATGCTCGGCTTGACCCACGCGGGATCGACCAGCCACTGCGGACCCGCGATGCCGAAGAGCCGGAGGCCTTGGTTGATGGCGCCGGTGTTGCCGTTCAGCAGGAGGAAGAACACCGCCGCCGTCGCGACCGCAGGCGTCATCTTGGGCAGGTAGTACAACGTGCGGAAGGCGCCTGCCCCCCGGCCGACGCGGTTGAGAAGCATCGCGAGGACCAGAGCGAAGATGATCTCGAGCGGCACCGCCAGCACGACGTAGAAGAGCGTGTTGGCCAGCGACACCCCGACGCGCGGGTCTTCGAAGAGGTTCGCGTAGTTGGTCACGCCGACCGGACGGGCCGTGTTGGTGGCCAGGTTGTAGTTGCTGAACGAGATGTACAGGCTGTAGACCATCGCGCCCGCCGTGAAGACGAGGAACCCGATGATCCAGGGCGAGATGAACAGGTAGCCTGCCAGCGCCTCGCGCTTGTCGTAGTGCTGCGTGACCTTCGGCGGGCGATCCTTCCGGCTCCGCCGACGGCGTGCGGGTCGGCGTGCCTCGGTCGTGGTGTCGGACGCCTCCTTCAGCGCCTCGACGACCGCATCGGGCTGCGAGGTGACGCTCATGGCGTGCTCCGGCACAGCGCAGCGACCGAGAAGTGGGCACGGTGCGCGATCATGCGGGCGATGCTAGGCACCGGCTGCCGTGCCGCCATGGGGGTTGCGCGAGCCGCTTCTCCTGTGCATCGTTCGCGATCCGGGGGGCGGCTACGCTGTCCGTGCAATGACCGGGATCATCCATCGCGACCGCATCGACGAACGGCTCGTGCGCGAGCTGATCGCCGCGCAGTTCCCCCGCTGGCGACACCTTCCCGTGCAACTCGTGCGCCACGGGGGCAACGACCATCGCAGCTTCCGCCTGGGCGAGCACCTGAGTGTGCGGCTCCCGGCCGCTGCGGGGTACATCCCGCAGGTGCGCAAAGAGCAGACCTGGCTGCCGCGGCTCGCCGCCGAGCTGCCGCTGCCCATCCCCACGGTCGAGGGCATCGGCGAGCCGAGCGTTCTCTTCCCCGCGCCGTGGTCGGTGTACGGCTGGATCCCCGGGGAACCGGCGTCCGTCGCCGACGTCTCGGACTGGGCGCGCTTCGCCTCCCATCTCGCGGCATTCCTCGTGCGGCTGCGGGACGTGGACGCGACGGATGCCCCGTCCCCTGGACTGCACAGCGCCTACCGCGGTGGGCCGCCCGCGCACTGGGACGACGAGATGGGCGTCCTCCTGACCCGTGTCGAGGGGCGCGAGCGCGATCTCGCCATGGGCATCTGGCGGGACGCCCTGGCGGCGGCGTTCGCTGACGCCCCGGTGTGGTTTCACGGCGACGTGGCGCTCGCCAACCTGCTGGTCGTCGACGGCGCGCTCGGAGCGGTCATCGACTTCGGATGCTCCGGAGCCGGCGATCCGGCGTGCGACACGGTCTTCCGGTGGACCGCCCGCCAGGCCGCGGCCCGCGAACAGTTCCAGCGGGACTACGCCGTGGACGAGGCGACCTGGGCCCGTGGCCGTGGCTGGGCGCTGTGGAAGGGGCTCATCATGATCACGAACAGACCGCCCGGCCAGGCGGAGTTCGCCCGCCACGTGCTCGACCAGCTCTTCGCCGAGGCGTGACCGTCCGGCACGTCGGTGCTCGGTGCGGCGCTTGATGACGCCGCATGACTTCGATCGACGCGGGATGACGGCCGAGCCGTCCCGCCGAGCGGGGCCCGCCTAACGTGACTCCATGCCCTCCCACGAACCGCTCGCACCCGAGCACTCAGCGGTCCGCGGCGTGGCGACGGAGGGCCTCGCGCCTGCGCGGCTCGGCTTCACCACGCGTCAGCTGCACGCCGGCGACCGCCCACCCGGTCCTCACCGCCCTCGGGCGACGCCGATCTATCTGACGGCGGGGTTCGAGTTCGAAGACTTCGACCAGGCCCACGCGCGGTTCGCGGGCACCGACGACGGCTTCAGCTACACGCGGGTCGGCAACCCCACGAACGTCGCCGCGGAGCAGCGCATCGCCGACCTCGAGTCCGGCGTCGGCGCTCTGCTCGTCGCCAGCGGTCAGGCGGCGGTGACCACGACGATCCTGTCGCTCGTCTCGGCCGGCGACCACGTGCTGGCGTCGTCCAGCATCTACGAGGGCACCCGCGAGCTGCTGCGCGACGACCTCGCGCGTCTCGGTGTCGTCGTCGACTTCGTCGCCGACCCGAACGACCTGACGGCATGGGGCCGCGGCATCCGTCCTCGCACGAAACTCGTGTTC
The DNA here is from genome assembly GCF_042793475.1 of Microbacterium sp. NPDC056569. Lineage (NCBI taxonomy): Bacteria > Bacillati > Actinomycetota > Actinomycetes > Micrococcales > Microbacteriaceae > Microbacterium > Microbacterium sp. NPDC056569. Next base: position 387,244 of record NZ_JBHTUV010000001.1, read on the forward strand.
GCGGAGTCCATCCCCAATCCGAAGAACGACGTGCTCGACGTCGCCGGACTCGCCGAGGTGGCGCACCGGCACGGCGTGCCGCTCGTCGTCGACAACACGCTCGCGACGCCGTACCTGCTGCGACCACTCGAGCACGGCGCCGACATCGTGGTGCACTCGGCCAGCAAGTTCCTCGCCGGGCACGGCACCGTGCTGGGCGGCGTCGTGGTCGACGGCGGCACGTTCTCGTGGGCGGAGCACGCCGATGCCTACCCGCAGCTCGCCCGGGAGCAGGGGCTCGACGGGCTGACCTACGCAGAACGGACACCGCGCACCGCGTTCCTCGAGTTCGCCCGCCGCGTCGCGATGCGGTACGGGCCGGCCCCGTCACCGCTCAACGCGTTCCTGATCCTGCAGGGCGTCGAGACGCTGTCGCTGCGGGTGCAGCGGCAGTCCGCAACCGCGCTCACCATCGCGCGCTGGCTCGAGCGGCACCCCGGCGTCGAGTCGGTCGACTACAGCGGGCTGGAATCGAGCCCGCACCACGCGCTCGCCCACCGCTACCTGCCGCTCGGCCAGGGCTCGGTCTTCGCGGTGACCCTCCGCGGTGGGAGCGACGCCGCGCGCGTGTTCACCGACTCGGTGCGACTGTTCACACGGATGACGCACCTCGGCGACGTGCGATCGCTCGTGCTGCATCCGGCCACGACGACCCACGTGCTGCGCGCCGACGACCAGCGCATCGCGAGCGGGATCGGCCCCGGACTGCTGCGCCTGTCGATCGGTCTCGAAGACGCTGACGACCTCGTCGCCGATCTCGACCGCGCCCTGGCCGCCGTCGCGGCCGCGGGCGTCGCCGATGCCGGAGTCGCGGACTCGGCAGTCCCTGGCGCCGCGGTCGCGGCCGCCGACCTACTGAGCCCCGTGGGAGCGTCATGACCCGTCCGCAGCACTTCGGCTGGTTCCTCTCGCGCGGCTTCGGCCCGCACGGGTGGGCGCGGCCCTACTACGAGTGGAACTACGCCTGGCAGAAGCCCGACCTCTACCAGCAGTCCGCGCGCGACCTCGAGCAGGCGGGCTTCGACTTCGTGCTCATCGAGGACGCGCTGTCGGTGGGCATCACGCCCGAGACCCTGAACCTGCGCGTGCGGAAGGCGTACGGCGGACCGAAGCACGACCCGTGGACGCTCGCGCCCTACCTCTTCGCCGCGACGCGGCACCTGGGCGTCATCCCCACCGTGAACGCCGGCGCCTACCCGCCGTATCTTGCGGCACGCCAGTTCGCGTCGCTTCAGCACCTGAGCTCGAGCCGGCTCGGGCTCAACGTCGTCACCGACGTGGGCAGCGCCCACCACTTCGGGCTCGAGCGCCTGTCGCACGACGCCGCGTACGACCGCGCCGAGGAGTGGCTCGACGCCCTGCGCCTGCTGTGGCACAGCTGGGGTGAGGGGGCGCTCATCGCCGACCCGGCGTCGCAGGTCTATGCGGACGGCACCCGGATCAGTGCGGTGCAGCACCGCGGAGAGCACTTCTCGTTCGACGGACCGCTGAACGCGGAGCCGCTGCCGTCGGGGCCGGACGGCGAGAGCGGCGACCCCATCGTCGCGTCGCCGGGCGGGTCACCGCGCGGCATCGGATTCGCCGGCGCGAACTCGCAGATCCAGCTGGCGCTGTCGAACCTCGATCCCGCCAGCATCCGCGCCTACCGCGCCCGCGTGCATGCCGCGGCCGCCGAGCACGGCCGCGCTCCCTCCGACATCAAGGTGCTGTTCGTCTTCAAGCCCATCGTCGCGGCGAGCCGCGAGGAGGCCGACCGCATCGTGGCGGCATCCGCCTCGCCTGACGACGCGACGCTGCGCGAGGTCGCCGAGGCGTGGTCGAGCGACCTCGAGACCGATCTCACCGCGCTCGACCTCGATCGCCCCCTCGACCCGGCGATCTTCGGCGAGCACGTCTCGAAGGGCACGATCCGGGGCCTGCAGGGAACGTTCGACTCGTTCGACGGGGTGCCGCTGCGCGACATCCTCACCGGCAAGGCGCGCCTGGGCCGGGTCACCGACATCACCGACGGCATCGGCGGGACGGTCGGCACCGCCGACGAGATCGCCGACGTCATCGAGGCGCTCGGCGACGACGCCGACAACGACGGGTTCATCTTCTCGGGCGATCTCCACCCCGTCACGATCCACCGCGCCCTCGACGAGCTCGTGCCGATCCTGCGCCGCCGTGGCATCCTGCGCTCCGAGTACGTCGACGGCGGTCTGCGCGCCAACCTGTCCGCCTTCTGAGCCCACACCTCTCGAAAGGGAACGCCATGTCATCGATCGTCGTCCTCGTCGGCAACCCGCAGCCCGCCTCGCGTACACGCCTGGTGGCGGAGGAGGTCGCCCGCCGGCTCGCGGAGCGCAGCGGCGCGGACGTCGAGCCGACGATCGACCTGGCCGACGTGGCCGGCTCGCTCTTCCGCTTCCCCGACGCCGGGATCGACGCGCTGCTCGAGCGCGTCGCGAGCGCCGACGTGCTGATCGTCGCGAGCCCGACCTACAAGGCGACCTACACCGGACTGCTGAAGGCATTCCTCGACCGCCACGGTGCGGACGCGCTCGCCGGCGTGACCGCCGTGCCGCTGCTCACGATCGGCGGCCCGGGCCACGCCCTGGCCGTCGAGCACGGGCTGCGACCGCTGCTCGTCGAGCTCGGGGCATCGACGCCGACGCGTGGCATCGCGTTCCCCGCCGGCGACACCGACCGCCGCGAGGAGATCGTCACGGCGTGGGTCGGGGCCGAGTGGCCGCGTCTCGCGCCGGCGCTCGGCGTCCCCGTCGAGCCGGTGCGCGCCGACTGATCCGCTCCTGCCCGGCGCGAGTCGGCCCACGAGCCCGCACATCGTCGGCCCCTGCTGCCGCTTCCGGACCCGGACACGACTCGAAGGGCCGACTGCGCGCGAGGCGACAGGCACGCGCCTGAACCGAGTCGGCCCCTGCCGCCGCTTCCGGACCCGGACACGACGCGAAGGGCCGACTGCGCCCGAGGCGACCGGCACGCGCCTGAACCGAGTCGGCCCCTGCCGCCGCTTCCGGACCCGGACACGACGCGAAGGGCCGACTGCGCGCGAGGGGCGCGGTCGAGGCCTGTCAGTCCGACGGCAGGCCGCGCTCGGTGAGCCCGACCGAGCGACGGTCGTGGCCGACATCGAAGACGGCGCGCGCCTGGTCGACGAGGAGCAGTTCGGCCCCGTCATCCCGGTGATCCGCTACACCGACGTCGACGACGCGGTTCGCCGCGCGAACGCGTCGGAGCAGGGCCTCGGCGCCTCGGTGTGGTCGGCCGATGTCGACACCGCCGTCGAAGTCGCCAAGCGCCTGCAGGCGGGTACCGTCTGGATCAACGGACCCGGCGGCCTGAACCCGATGGTGCCCTTCGGCGGCACCAAGGCCTCGGGCTACGGCCAGGAGTTCGGCGTCGCCGGCCTCAAGGCCGTCGCCGCGCCGAAAATCATCAGCCGCTGATCTCCACGGCCCGCATCGCCTGTGCCAACGGAAGGTTGTGCGCGGCGATGTGGGTCGCGATGTTCTCGCGCACCTCGGCCGGCTTGTTCTGGCTGAGCTTCGCGCGGGCGTCGAAGCGCGTGACCCTGAGTCTGAGGCCCACGGTGCCCTTCGCGATGCGGCGGGTGCCCGCCTCGTCCTCGGCAAGGCTGCGGGCGTGCGGATGCCCCTCCTCGAAGTGGTCGGTCAACCGCGAGAGCATCTCGTAGTTCTCCTCGTCGGAGAGGATCTCAGGCGTCCCGTACAGGTGCGCGGTGACGTGATTCCATGTCGGAACCAGATCCCCGGGCGCGTACCAGCTCGGGGAGACGTAGTCGTGCGGCCCTTGGATGATCACGAGCATCTCGTGCTCGCCCAGCTCGTGCAGCGCGTCGTCGGGGCGCCCGAAGTGGCTGAGGATCACGATGTCGTCGAACTGCTCGTCGAGGAGAGCAGGGTAGTGCGAGGCGACCAGCCCGCCCTCGGCGGGCGATACGAAGGTCGCCCAGGGGTGGTGGCGGACGAGCTCTTTCACCTGCTCGGGGTCGGTCATCAGGTAGCGGGGAGTGTGGCGCATCAGGAGTCCTTCCGGGTGAGGCGGGTGCGCACGGCGAGTCCGGCGCAGGCGATGACGGCGAGACCGCCGAGCAGGGTGGGCAGTCCGATCGGCTCGTGCAGCAGCAGAGCGGACCACAGGATGCCGAGCACGGGCTGGATCAGCTGCACCTGGCTGACCTGGGCGATCGGGCCGATGGCTAGGCCGCGGTACCAGGCGAAGAAGCCGAGGAACATGCTCACCACGGCGAGGTAGGCGAAGGCCGCCCATTCCGCCGGTGAGGCGTGCGGCGGCTGCTGGAGCCACCCCGCGAACGTGCCCGCGATCATGAGCGGCGACGCCAGCACGAGAGCCCACGAGACCGTCTGCCACGCGCCCAGCTCGCGGGCGAGGAGGCCGCCCTCGGCGTAGCCGAGCGCGCACAGCAGTACCGCGAGGAACAGCAGGAGGTCGGCCTCGTGCAGGGCGCCGATCCCGCCGTTCTGCAGCGACGCGAACACCATCGCCGCGACCGCACCGAGCGCGGCGAACACCCAGAACGACGCGGCCGGGCGCTCGTGACCACGGAGCACCGCCACCACCGCGGTTGCGGCCGGCAGCAGTCCGATCACCACGACCGCGTGGCTCGCCGGCACCGTGACGAGCGCGAACGACGTGAGCAGCGGGAAGCCGACCACCACCCCGGCGGCGACGATCCCCAGGCGCGCCCACTGTGCGACGCTCGGCAGCGGGACCGCGGCGGGCCGCCGGTGTCGCGCGATCGAGAGCACGAGCGCCGCGAGCATGGCGGCGACGACCGCTCTGCCGCACCCGATGAACAGCGGCGACAGTCCCCCGACCGCGACGCGCGTGAACGGCAGGGTGAACGAGAAGGCGACGATTCCGACGAGTCCCCAGCCGAGTCCCTCGAGCCGGGGTAGCACTGTCGGTGTCGCGAGAGTAGCGCTACTCTGTTCTGTCATGAGCCAGGATAGCACCGCTCGCATCATCGAGGGTCTGCGCGCATGGATCGCGACCGCGCCGCCGGGCGAGCAGCTGCCGTCCAGTCGCGCGCTCGTCGCCGAGTACGCGGCGAGCCCGGTCACCGTGCAGAAGGCGATGCGCCGGCTCATCGAGGCCGGCCTCGTCGAGAGCCGTCCCGGCGTGGGCTCCTTCGTCCGCACGCTCCGCCCCGCGCGCCCCGCGGACTACGGCTGGCAGACCGCGGCGCTGGGCTCTCCGCAGACGCGCGTCTCGATGCTGTCGTCGACGCAGCGCTCGGTCGCACCCGATGCGATCGGCCTGCACTCCGGGTACCCGGCATCCGATCTCCTCCCGGGACGCGCGGTGCGCGCGGCCATCGCCCGTGCCGCGCGCTCGAGTGCCGCGACCACCCGTTCGCCGGTGACGGGGATGCCGGAGCTGCAGGAGTGGTTCGCGCACGAGCTCGCCGCGGCCGCGCCGGCGGGCGTCACGCCGCCGACCGCGCGCGACGTGCTGATCATCTCGGGCAGTCAGAGCGGATTGTCGTCGATCTTCCGCGCGGTCGTCGGCGCAGGGCAGCCGCTCGTGATCGAATCGCCCACCTATTGGGGCGCGATGCTCGCGGCCGAGCAGGCCGGGGTGACGCTGGTGCCCGTGCCGTCCGGCCCGCACGGAACCGACCCTGACGACGTCGAGCGCGTGCTGGAGCGCACCGGCGCCCGCGCCTTCTACGCGCAGCCGACGTTCGCCAATCCGACCGGAGGGCAGTGGCCGGAGGCGACCTCCGCGGCGATCCTCGAGGTGGTGCGCCGGCGCGGTGCGTTCCTCATCGAGGACGACTGGGCGCACGACCTGGCGATCGACGCCGACCCGCGCCCCCTCGCCGCGCATGACGACGACGGCCACGTCATCTACCTCCGCTCGCTCACCAAGAGCGTCTCGCCCGCGCTGCGGGTCGCGGCCGTCATCGCCCGCGGCCCGGCGCGCGAGCGCATCCTCACCGACCGCGCCGCCGAGTCGATGTACGTCAGCGGGCTGCTGCAGGCGGCGGCACTGGACGTCGTCACCCAGCCCTCGTGGCGCACCCACCTCAAGGGCCTGCGCGGTCAGCTGCGCAGCCGCCGGGACCTGCTGCTGGACAGCGTGCGCGCGCACGCTCCGAGCGCCCACGTCGACACCACGCCGGCCGGCGGCCTGAACCTCTGGGCACGCCTCCCCGACGGCACCGACGCCGGACTCGTCGTACGCGAGGCCGAGACGCGCGGGCTCATCATCGCGGCGGGCGACGAGTGGTTCCCTGCCGAGCCGTCGGGCCCGTTCATCCGCCTCAACTACTCCAGCGACGACCCGCGCCGCTTCGCCGATGCCGGCCGAATCCTCGGCGAGGTGCTCGCGCAGACGGCAGGGTGACGCGGCGCGCGTTACGGCCCGTGTCCTGGTGTTTCGGCGCACCGTGGACGAGACGGATGCCGCTGTCTAGCGTCGTGGCACGGCATCGGGGAGGCACCTCCTCGGCCCGTTCGTGAGCGCGCCGAGATCCGGCTCGCGCGAGAGGAGGACGACATGTCGTGGACGCACAGCTTCAGCATCGGCAGCCTGGACGATGGGATTCCGGTCCGTCTCATCGAGGCGCGCGACGCCTTCATCGACGCGCAGCGCGCGCTCGAAGCGGCCCGCGAAGACCTCCTCGCAGCGCACGCGCAGACGAACCGGCTCTGGGGCACCGGGCGCTGAAATCCACGGTCGGCGTGGAGAGCGGTACGCCGTTCGACTCCGCCGCTAGGGTGAGACTCCGGCCGCGACGCACGATAGGGGACCCGATGCACGCCGACACCACGCGATCCACCCGCGGCACCAACGGATGGCGACGCTTCTGGGAGCGGGGCGGCTGGTGGCGTTCGCTGCTGCTGGTGGTCGTGTACTACGCGCTGTACCAGCTCGGTTCGTTCGCGTTCCTCCCGCTGGTCACCTCGACCGACGATCCGGCAGCTCTCATCCTGTTCGGCACGGCCCTGCCGGTCGCGCTCGGCGGGGTGCTCCTCCTCGTGTTCGCGTGGTCGGTGGGCTGGCTCCGCGAGCTGTTCGGCCCGCAGCCGATCGGCGGGCGCGGCTGGATGTGGATCGCGGTCGTCGTGGTGCTGCTGTTCAACGTGCTGCGGTTCGCGACGATCGACTACGGCGCCGCGGGTGCCGGCGTGGTCGTGGCGTGGATCGTCGCGGGCCTGTTCGTCGGCTTCGCAGAGGAGGTGCTCACCCGCGGATTCGTGGTGAACCTGATGCGCAAGGGAGGGTACCGCGAGATCACCGTTGCGCTCGTCTCGGCTCTGCTGTTCGCCCTGCTGCATTCGGGCAACCTGCTGTCGGGTCAGTCCCCGTTCGCCACCGCGTTCCAGCTCATCTACACGTTCGCCTTCGGCATCCTCATGTACCTGTCGCTGCGTGCGACGGGCAACCTCATCTGGCCCATCCTGCTGCACGCGACGACCGATCCGTCGATCTTCCTTCAGACGGCCTACCCGGCCGACGGCGCGCTCACCGCGATCGCCGCTCAGGGCAACATCGCGGTCATCATCGCCGGTATCGTGCTGCTCTTCTTCATCCGCGGCAAGGTCGACACTCCCGCCCCGGAGGCGGCGCGCGGCTTCGAGACCAAGACGGCCTGATCCCGGCGGCGTCCCCGCCGCCCGGTTTCTCACTCACGCCGCAGCCCAGGGCGCTGGCGCGTCAGAGCCTCACGTGGAACTTCGGGCCGGGCCCCGCGCCCTCCGGCCGCTCGCCCGCGAGGATCTCCGGCAGATCGTCGAGCGCCACGGTGGCCGCGATGAGCGGACGCGGATCGACGACTCCCGCGGCGTAGGCGTCGATGGTGCCGGCGAGTCCGGGTGAGGCGCTGAGGATGCCGACGGCCGTCACGTCCTTCAGCGCCAGATCGCGGGTGTCGATCAGGCTCGGAGTGCCGGCCAGGCCGATGTAGACGACCCGCCCGCCGGGTTCGACGAGCTCGAGCGCCTTCGCCGGAAGCTGCGGAGCGTTGGATGCCTCGATCACGGCGTCCCACGGCAGCTGCGGCATCCGTTCCTGGGTCCAGATGTGGTCGAAGCCCAGTGCATGCGCGAATGAGAGGGCGCGGTCGTCGCGGGCGAGCAGATGCACCTCGGCGCCGGCGGCGCGGGCGAACATCGCGCTCAGCAGCCCGATGGTGCCCGGCCCGAGCACGAGGCACCGGTCCCCCGGACGCAGGGCGGCGCCCTGCACCGCTCGGAAGGCGTTTCCGCCGGGCTCGACCATCGCGCCCATGGCATCGTCGACGCCGTCGGGGAGCCGATGCAGCGAGCCGGCGAACGTGACCACCTTCTCGGCGAGCGCCCCGGCCTTCCCGCCGCGGATGCCGAGTTCGAGCCGGTTCTCGCACACGTGCTGCCGGCCGTGCTCGCAGCGCCGGCACGCGCCGCACCCGAGCATGGTGTCGCCGGTCACACGTCGCCCGATCCAGGCGGGATCGACGCCGGCGCCGACGTCCGCGACGGTGCCCATCCACTCGTGGCCGATCCGCATCGGATACGCCGCATGACCGGCGTGGAGGTAGGCCATCTCGCCGGTGAAGAACTCGACGTCGGTGCCGCAGATGCCCGCGCGGTGCACGTCGACGACGACCTCGCCCGCCGCGGGCGCGGGCTCGGAGACGTCCTGGATCTCGGCGCGATGCGGCGCCGTGATCACGAGCGCCCTCACCGCCGGGTCCCTCCGCGCCCGCGCGCAGGTTCAGTGGGATTCACGGGTCACCTCTGAGCCCGTCGCCCCGACGAGGAAGTCGAGGTCGGCGCCTCGGTCGGCCTGCAGCACATGGTCGACGTAGAGCCGCTCCCACCCGCGCCGCGGATTCGCGTAGCCGTCGACGGTGGCCTGGTTCGGCATCCGTCCCGCGAGCTCCTCCGCCGGCACGTCGAGGTCGAGGCGACCACCGCGGACATCGAGGCTGATCCAGTCGCCCGTCTGCACGAGGGCGAGCGGGCCGCCGGCGGCGGCCTCGGGGGTGACGTGCAGCACGACGGTGCCGTAGGCGGTGCCCGACATGCGGCCGTCGCAGATGCGGACGATGTCACGGATGCCGCGTTCCAGGAGCTTCTTCGGAAGCGGCATGTTCGACACCTCGGGCATGCCGGGGTATCCCTTCGGCCCGCAGCCGCGGAGCACCATGATCGAGTTCTCGTCGATGTCGAGATCGGGATCGTCGACGCGGGCGTGGAAGTCCTCGATCGAGTCGAACACCACCGCTCGGCCGCGGTGCTTCAGCAGGTGCGGCGACGCGGCGGCGGGCTTGATGATCGCCCCGCCGGGGGCGAGCGAGCCGCGCAGCACGGAGATGCCGGCGTGCGGCTGCAGCGGGCTGCTTCGCGGGGAGATGACGTCGGCGTCCCAGATGCGGGCGTCGTCGAGGTACTCCACGAACGGGCGACCGGTGATCGTCAGCGCGGACGGGTCGAGCAGGTCGCGCACCTCCCGCATCACGGCGAGGAACCCGCCGGCGCGGAACAGGTCGTCCATCAAGTACTGGCCGGCGGGCTGCAGGTTGACCAGCAGCGGCGCCTCCGCGCCGATCCGGTCGAAGTCGTCGATGGTGAGCTCGATGCCCAGTCGCCCGGCGATCGCGAGCAGGTGCACGACCGCGTTGGTCGAGCCGCCGATCGCGGCGAGCGCGACGATGGCGTTGTGGAAGTTCGCCTTGGTGAGGAACGTCGACGGGCGGCGGTCCTCGGCCACCAGCGCCACCGCGAGCGCACCGGTGAGGTGCGCGGCCTCGAGCAGCCTGGCGTCCGGTGCAGGGGTGCCGGCGACACCGGGTACGACGACGCCGAGCGCCTCGGCGACGAGCGCCATCGTCGAGGCGGTGCCCATCGTGTTGCAGTGGCCCTTCGAGCGGATCATCGACGATTCGGACTTCAGGAACATCGCCTCCGACAGCGTGCCCGCCCGCACCTCTTCCGAGAGCCGCCACACGTCGGTGCCGCAGCCGAGCGCCTCGTTGCGGAAGTGGCCGGTGAGCATCGGCCCGCCGGGCACCACGACGGCGGGGAGATCCACGGATGCCGCGGCCATCAGCAGCGACGGGATCGTCTTGTCGCAGCCGCCCAGCAGCACCACCCCGTCGATGGGGTTCGCGCGGAGCATCTCCTCGGTCGCCATCGCGGCCATGTTGCGCCACAGCATCGCCGTCGGGCGGACGTTGGTCTCGCCGAGCGATACGACAGGCAGCTCCAGCGGGATGCCGCCGGCCTCGTAGATGCCGTTCTTCACCGACTGCGCGACCTCGTCGAGGTGCGCGTTGCACGGCGTCAAGTCGGACGCGGTGTTCGCGATCGCGATCTGCGGACGCCCCGTGAACGCCGAATCCGGCACGCCCCGACGCATCCACGCCCGATGGATGTACGCGTTCCGGTCGTCGCCCGAATACCAATGTGAGCTGCGCAGCGTCATCCTCGACCCTCGTCCTCCGCACCATGGAAGAGCACGGATTTCTGCCATCCTGCCCGAAGATCGGGGCGTCCGACGCCGGGCGCACTCGGCTCGTTCCCAGGAATCGTCCCGGGAGGGGCCGTAGGCTCGCAAACCCCAAGGGGAGTACTCCACCACGATCGGCTCGTCACTACGGATGCACGGTGCATCCCGGGCCGTCGGTCCTCGATCTCGAGGATGGAGAAGACCTTGGCGTCGATCAGTCACGCCACGGTCTGGAGCCTTCTTGAACATCACCCCGCTCGTCTGGGTCCTCACGATCGCGATCACCATCGCGTTCTTCGTCTACGAGTTCTTCGCGCACGTCCGCAAGCCCCACGAGCCGACGATCGGCGAGTCGGCGCGCTGGTCGGCGTTCTACATCGGCCTCGCACTCCTGTTCGGCGCCGGGATCGGCGTCGTCTCCGGCTGGACCTACGGCGGCGAGTACTTCGCCGGCTATCTGACGGAGAAGGCGCTGTCGATCGACAATCTGTTCGTCTTCCTCATCGTGATGACCGGCTTCGCGGTGCCGAAGATCTATCAGCAGAAGGTGCTGATGATCGGCATCGTGATCGCACTCATCCTCCGTGGTGCCTTCATCGCGGTGGGTGCCGCGCTGATCGAGAACTTCTCGTGGGTCTTCTACCTGTTCGGTGCGCTGCTGCTCGTCCTCGCCTACCGGCAGGCCTTCGCGCATGGCGACCCGGATCCCTCGCAGGGCCGCTTCATGCGATTCGTCCGACGCGTGCTCCCTGTCAGCGACGACTACAACGGCGACCGTCTCACCGTCGTGAAGGCCGGTCGGCGCTTCGTGACGCCGATGCTCCTCGTCATCATCGCGATCGGCTTCGTGGACCTGATCTTCGCCGTCGACTCGATCCCCGCCATCTACGGGCTGACCGAGGAGGCGTACATCGTCTTCACGGCCAACGCGTTCGCGCTCATGGGCCTCCGACAGCTGTACTTCCTGATCGGCGGTCTGCTCGAGCGCCTGGTGTATCTCGCGCAGGGACTCGCCGTCATCCTGGCGTTCATCGGCGTCAAGCTCGTCCTCCACGCCATGCACGTCAACGAGCTGCCTTTCATCAATGGCGGCGAGCCGATGCTCTGGGCGCCCGAGATCCCGATCTGGTTCTCGCTGCTGTTCATCGCCGCGACGATCGCCGTCGCGACCACAGCGAGCCTCATCAAGACCCGCGGCGACCGCACCCGCACCGCGCACCCGACCACCCCGTCCGCGGACACATCGTCCGTGGCCCACACCGAGAAGGAACTCTCTTGAACCGCCGACGCTGCTCTGAATCGCCCGCCGACTCCGACAGTCCCGGCGCCTGGGTGACCCCAGGCGCGCCCCTCCCCGTGCGAAACGGAGCCGCCCGCTGATGGGCGACCTCCTGTGGAACATCGCACTCGTCATCATCTTCGTCCTGGTCGGCGGTGTCTTCGCGGCCACCGAGATGGCTCTGGTCACGCTCCGCGAGAGCCAGATCAACACCATCGCCGCGCGGGGCAGACGCGGACAGAAGGTCGCGAGCCTCGCCCGCAACCCGAACACCTTCCTGTCGGCGGTGCAGATCGGTGTGACCGTGGCGGGCTTCGCCTCGGCCGCGTACGGCGCGACCTCGATCGCGCCGTCGGTCACTCCGCTGCTGATGGCGTGGGGCGTTCCCGCGTCGGTGGCCGCCACCATCGCGACAGTGCTGCTCACCCTGGTCATCGCCTACCTGTCGCTGGTGCTCGGAGAACTGGTGCCCAAGCGCCTGGCCATCCAGCGCAACGCCCAGTTCGCGTACGCCGTCGCTCCTGTGCTCGATGGATTCGCGACCGTGATGAAGCCGGTCATCTGGCTGCTGTCGGTATCGACGAACGCGCTGGTCCGGCTGTTGGGCGGCGACCCCCACAAGACCGCCGACGAGCTCAGCGAGGAGGAGCTGCGCGACATCGTCGCGACGCACCAGGGCCTCCCCGCCGACGAGCGCCGGATCCTCGACGACGTGCTGTCGCTGCGGGGCCGGCAGATCAGCGAGGTCATGCGGCCGCGTCCCGAGGTCGTGGCGCTGGATGAGACCGCCTCGGTCGCGGAGGCGATGGCGCAGGTGCGCGAGCTCCCTTTCTCCCGCTACCCGGTGGTCGACAAGTCCATCGATGACATCGCCGGCTTCGTGCACGTGCGCGATCTGTTCGACGCTGCGCGGGAGAACGGTGATGCTCCGGTGCAGGGGCTGGTCCGGCCGATCTCCTACTTCCCTTCCACGGCTCGACTTCTGCCGACACTCACCCGCATGCGCGCGGACGGACATCACATCGCCGTCGTGGTCGACGAGTACGGCGGCACCGACGGCATCGTCACCCTGGAGGACCTGGTCGAGGAGGTCGTCGGCGAGATCTTCGACGAGTACGACACCGCCGCGGACCCGGCCGCGGCCGGCGGCGTGATCGACGGCCGGCTCAATCTGCAGGACTTCGAAGAGCTCACCGGGCTGTCACTGCCCCGCGGATCCTCCGACACCATCGCCGGGTTCGTGACCGAACAGCTGGGCCGCCTCGCGGCGGTGGGTGATTCGACCGACGTCCCCGGGGCGACGATCCAGGTCACGTCCCTGGATCGACGCCGCATCGCCGGTGTGCGCGTGAAGCCGCGGCGCGATGAGACCGACGCGGAGGCCGCTGCGCCCGTCGGCGAGTGACCCGGTGTTTCCGCCATCCCGTCCGGAAACACCGGGGGCGGAGACACCCGAGGGTGTCCCCGCCCGCGGCGCTCGGGTCGTTCCTACTTGGTCACGGTCACCTTGAGCGGCGCACTCACGGTCGTGCCGGCGGCGTTCGTGAACTCCACCGTGTAGGTGTAGGTGCCCTTGGCTTTGCCCGTCACCGGCAGGGTCGCACGCTGCGCGCCCGGGGTCGCCGCCGTCAGCTCGCCCGCGCCGACCTCGGCGCCGTTCTCGAGGAACCGGTAAGAGGTGGCGTTGGTGCCCCACCACAGGTCGGCCGTCACGGTGTACGACCCGGCGCCGTTACGGGCGTCGCTCGACAGGACGGGCTTGCCGGGCGAGGCATCCGTCACCTTCACGGTGAGCGGCTGCGTCGCGGTCGTGCCCTTGGAGTTCAGCAGCTCGCCGGTGAAGACGTAGGTGCCGTTGGTGAGACCCTTGATGTCCACCACCGCGCTCTGCGCGCCGGGCGTCATCATGGTGAGCGGCACCTTGGCGACCAGCTCCCCATCGCGGTAGAGCTTGAACAGCGAGCCGTTCTCGCCCCACCACAGGTTCATCGTCAGCTGGAACGTGCCGTCCTTGAGGCCGGTGTCCCATCCGTCGTTCGACGAGAGCACGCCCTTGGCCGGAGCCGTCTTCGCGCCGTCGTTCGACGCGACCTCCGGCAGGGTGACGGCTGCCGTCGCCGCCGACCGCTCGCCCTCGCCGAGCCCGTTCACACCGGCGACCTCGTAGGAGTGGGTGGTGCCGAGCTCGAGCGCGCGGACCGTGCACGAGGTGCTGCTCGTCTCGCACACCAGGTCGCTGCCGCCGGCCTCGTACACGCGGTAGCCCGTGAATCCCGGGCCGGTGGGGGTCGAAGCATCCCACGCGACCGTGATCGAGGTGTCGCCCGCGAGCGCCGCCGTCACGTTCTGCGGTGCGCCCGGGAGCGTCTCATCGGCCACGGCGAGCCACGAGATGACCGGCTTCTCGGCGCCGGCGCCCTCGTTCGTGACGAGGTAGTCGACGGTGGCGGGAGCCGTCAGGGTGAAGGTGAGCGGCGCCGCGATCGGCCCGCTCGAGCCCGACAGGGGGACCGTGCCCTTCGCGAGCTCGGTGCCGCCGACCGACACTGTCTGGTACATCGCGCGGTTGAGGCCCCACCACTCGGTGAACCCGCCCGTCAGGGTGTACGTGCCGGCGTCGAGGGGCAGACGGTAGACGAGCTTCGTCGTGTCCTGGTAGAGACCCGTCGAGTACTTGTCGTTGATGTCGGTGGTGCCCTTCGTCTTCATGCCGCCGGCGACGTAGCCCCACTGATCGGCGGCCGTCGAGACCTGGTCGACCTTGTCGTTCCGCAGGGCCACCGTGCCGGCGACCGCGGTGTACTGCGGCGAGGCCGCCCCGCCCGTGCCCGAGTCGATGTAGTACACCAGCGCCGGCGGGACGATCTCGTAGCCCGCGACGACGGCCTGGTCGGTGTCGGCCAGGCGTCCCGTCACGGTGAGCTTGCCGTACTCGGCGCGCGGCTGCGCGGCGGATGCGGCATCCCATTCCACGGCCTTCTCGGCGCCGGCGACCGTCACCGTCTCGGGAAGATCCTCGTCGAGGGTCAGCGCGCCCTGCACGCCGAGGTCGCGCGGCAGGCTCTGCACGTAGACGAGCGCGAGGCGGGCGTTGTAGCCGCTCGTGCCGTTGGTTCCGAACTCGACGTCGACCACGGCGTCCGCGTCGAGCGTGAGCGTCTGCGCGACCGGCGTCGCCGATCCCGTCGACGTCGCGGTCTTCGTGGTCTCGGTACCGGCGGCCTTCACCTTGGAGTAGACGTTGGTCGTGAGCCCCGCACGCGGCGCCTGGACGGCGACGATGCTGTACGAGCCGGCGGGGAGCGTCAGGTGGTAGGTGACCGGCTTGTTGTAGTCGGCACCCACGTACGACGAGCCCCAGTCCCCCGGCGTTCCCGCCGCGATCGTGGTGGCCGTGGTCGAGTAGCCCCATGTCTCACCGGCGGTCGTGCCGTCCCACTTCTGGTCGCTCGTGTCGTTGAGCAGACCCGGAACGGATGCTGCAACCCCGGCGTACACCGATCCGGCCGGGGCACCCGAGGCGCCCGAGTCGATGAAGTAGTCGAGGTCGGCCGGAACGACGAGCACGGTGGCGCTGAACCGCTGGTAGAAGCCGGACGACAGCTTCTCGGTGGAGCGCCCGGACGCCGCGAACGTGCCGAGCTCGGCGACGCTCTTCGCGCTCGTCGTCGACGCGAGGCTCCACGTGACCTTCTCCTCCGTGCCGGCGAGGTCGAGCTTCGCCGGCAGCGTCCGGTCGGTCGACGTGATGGTCACGACGCCGAGGTTCAGCACGTCAGGGCTGACGTCCTTCGGCGTCAGGCCGTCCGCCGCCGCGGTCAGGCGAGCAGCGAGCGCCGCCGCGCCCTCGGTGTCGAGGCCGTAGTCCGCCGGGTCGTCGAGGGCTGCGGTCGCGTTCGCCTTCACGGCCGCGAACACCGCCCACGTCTCGGCGCTGTACTCGCTCTCGTCGAGGCCCTTCACGGCGTCGGACGCCGCGGAGAGCGCTGTCGTGTCCGCCTTGGCGGAGTCGGCCGTCGCGGTGACCACGCCCACGGCGTCGACGTTGATCGACGCGTCGTTCGCGGTCTTGATGACGACGGTGTGCGGGCCGTTCTCAAGACCGCGGAGGATGAACGTGGTGCGCTCACTGCCGGCGGAGAACGTCGGCGCCGCCGCCGCGACCTGCACGCCGTCGACGATGACGTCGAGGGTCGTCGTTCCGGCGTTGGTGCCGATGAGGTCGAGGCCCGTGCCGGTGAACGAGTACGTCATCGCGGCGCCCTTGGCGGTGCTCCTCGACGCGGTGCGCTGCCACTCGAACATGCCCTGGCCGTTGACGTGGCTCCAGTTCTTGTCGAACTCGAGGACCGGCACCGAGCGGTCGGCCCAGCTGGTCTGGTGCATCCCGTCGATCATCGCGGCGTAGTACGGCGTGTAGCCGGGCACCGTCTCGACCTTCAGGTTGTCGAACTGCACGAAGCTGAAGCTCGAGCCCAGCTGGATGCGACCGGTCGCCTGGGGCGCAGCATCCGTGTACGTCGCGATCTCCACGCCGTTGACGTAAGCCGTGTAGACGGAACCCGCCACCTTCACGGCGATGTTGTTCCAGACGCCCGCGCCGGTCTTGAACGCCGCAGCGGCGTTGCCCGCCACGGTGCCCGTCGAGAGCGTCGCGCCGAAGCGCATGAACGTCCACGCACCGGTCGGGTCGATCTTGAGCTCCGCGGCCGAGACGCTCTGACCGTTCGCCGTACCGCCCTGCTCGCGCGCGCCGATGGTCGCATACTGCGATCCGGATGCCTCGAACAGCACGTCCGCCGAGACCGTGTAGTTCGCCCACCGGGCGTCGCCGATCGTGGTCTTCGGGTCGCCGCCGTTCCAGGCGCCGCCGGCCATGCCCGGGCCCACCTGCTGACGCAGCACGCGGTCGTGCGCGGCATCGGAGGTCGCGACCGACTCGAACGCGCCGTTGGTGTCGTTCGTGTAGCGCGGGGTGGCGCCGTTGTCCTCGTTCTGCACCGCGGGCGTGCCGGCGGGCTTCGCCTGGTTGCCACGGCTGTCGAGGAAGGTGTCCTGGGTGTCGACGAGCTGCCCCGTCGCGGGGTCGTAGCCCTTGATCGTGCCCTGCTCGGCGTAGTCGAAGTCGTCGGCGTAGAGGAACGCGTCGTCGGTCACGCCGTTGACGTTGCCGCTCGCGTCGGTGTCGAGCACGTCTCGGCCGCCGTCGGCGTCGGTGTACTCCTTCGACGTCGGCAGCGCACTGCCATAGCCGTCCTTCGCGGTGAGGCCGCCGTCGGCACCGACCGTCGCGTGGTCGAGCGTCGTGAACGTCGCCGCCGACCACGGCTTGACCGTGACGGTGTACGTGCCGTCGGCGGCGGGCGTGACCTCGGCGACCGGCTTCAGGTAGTTCGCGTCGTAGGCCTGGCCGGCGTCCGCCGCGCGGGTCTCCCAGACCTCGCCCGTCTGGTCGGCGCCGAGGTCCAGGTTCTGGGCGACGATCCGGTAGGTCTTCGTGAACTTCGAGTCGTTGATGATGACGGTCGAGAAGTCGGAGGCGTCGGGCGCCGCGAGCGTCGTGTACGACGCCCCGCCCGCACGCGCGCCGCTCGGCGGATTGCCCGTGCCGAGCTCGCTGCCCGAGGCCTTCGGGATCGCGCGCCAGATGCCGGCGGTGTTGTCGGCGTTCTCCCACCCGAGCTTCGCGAACTGCGTGAACTGCTCGATGACGGCGAGGCCGCCGTCGTAGTACATCCAGCCCGACCACGGATCGCGCGCGTTCACCAGCTCCTTCGAGGAGTACTGGAACCCGTCGTAGAACGAGCCGATGGCCGGCTGGAAGATGTTCATGGTGCGCCGCGAGGCGTTGAAGCCCGTCGTCACCCAGTTGCCCATCTCGAGGGCGCTGTTGGTGCCGCCGAACTGCGTGCCGAAGCCGCCCTGCTCGTCGCTGGCGTTGTTGTTCGGGCGGTCGGCCGAGCTCGAGAAGGTCGACTGGCCCTCGGAGTTCCAGACCTCCTTGTCGAGCTGCTCGGCGATCTTCTTCATGTTGCCGGCGCTGTCGTCGGCGCTCGAGTAGTGGAACCCGACGACGTCGACGGCGTCCCGCAGCGACGGATCGGTGGCCGATGTCATGGCGTTGCCGAACGAGACCGGCGGCGTGCCGACTGTGTCGGCGGCGATGGTCTGGATGGCGCGGTAGAGGCTCTTCTCCTCTTCGGACGCGAAGCCGTTGCTCGGGTCCGACGCGCTCGCCCCCTCGTAGCCCCTGTCGTCGTTCCGGAGCCACCCCGAGAAGGTCTTGTAGAGCTGGATGTTCGGGTTGCTGGTCTCGTTCGTGTCGGGGTTGATCGAGTCGACCATCACCCCGAACTCGCGGTAGGCGGCCAGCACCGTGTTCTTGAACCAGATGTACTGGTCGGCGTCGTTCGCGACCCATGCCGGGCGGTTCCACCGGAGAAGGCTCACGTGCACGTCGCCGTGGGCCACGAGCTGCGCGTCGGCGGCGAGCTGGAAGCCGGGCTCGCGCAGCACGTTCGGATACTCGTCGCGGGTGCGCATCGTCGACGCGTTCGGGCCCGTCGAGGTGTTGCGGTCGTTGCCCATCTCGATCTTGACCGTGTTCATGATGGGGTGGTCCCCGCCGAACAGCGTCTCGATGAGCTCCCAGTACTTCGCCGGATGCTGCGCCTTGTAGTCGAGCAGCAGCGCGCTCGTCGAGTTCGCCGACAGCACGCCGAAGCCCTTGAACGTGAGCCCGTTCCGGTTCTGCGCGGCTGCCGCGATGTCGGCGCCCGTGACGTTCACGGTGACCGGGTCCGCCCCCGCCGCCTGCGCCATGGTCGGCACGGCGAGCGGCGCCGCGACCACGGCAGCGGTCACCACCGCCGCCAGCGTCGTGCGCACCCGTCGTGGTCTCCGTCCGTCCTTCGGACGAGGCATCCATCCCTGCGACATCGCAGTCTCCGTTTCCCCTGGGGCTTCTCGCGTGCACGCGCAGACCAGGGCCGGCGTCGACGCACGAAAGGGGCACGACCGCGTGCCCGCCCCGGAATCCTCTCGCGAGAGGCGCGGATGCCGGTACCAAACCGAACATACTCGTTCAGTCTTGAAGCGAATCGAACACACTTGTACGCTGAGGCGATCATGGAGCAGTCGCCTGACCCACCGGCCTTCGGTCTCTCGCGCCGCGAGCACATCCTCGACGAACTGCGTCGCTCCGGCTCGGTGCGGGTCGCCGGCCTCGCGCGGCAACTCGGGGTCTCGGAGCTCACCATCCGGCGCGACATCGGGCTGCTCGCCGATCGGGGCCTCGTGACGCGCGTGCACGGCGGGGCCACGCTGCGCAGCCGGCTCGACACGACCGTCCCCGCGTCGGCGGGCGCCGCCATCCGGTTCCGGGTCGGCATGGTCGTGCCGTCGCTCAGCTACTACTGGCCGCACATCATGATCGGCGCGCGGGCCGCAGCGACGGAACTCGGCGTGCAGCTCATCCTCCGCGGCGCCACCTACTCGGTCGACGACCAGCGCCGCCAGATCGCATCCCTGGTCGAGTCGGGGAGCCTGCACGGGCTCATCGCGGCGCCCGAGACGCTCGGCGCCGACGGGCGCGCGCTCCTGCACTGGCTCGAGGCGCTGCCGATCCCGGTCGTGCTCGCCGAGCGCCGCGTGCCGTCGACCCTGGCGCTCACCGGCCTCGAGTGGGTCACGACCGACCACGTCTTCGGCGGCTCGCTCGCCGCCGACCACCTCGCCTCGCTCGGCCACCGCCGCGTCGGCATCCTCACGTCGGCGGGCTCCCCCACGTCGTGGCAGCTGCGGCGCGGCTGGGATCGCGCCGTCGAGGGACTCGGCCTCGAGTGCCTCGTCGACGTCGACGCCACGCTCGATGCCCTCGACGGGGTCGCCCGCGAGGACCTCATCGCCGACGTGCTCGAGCGCTGCCGCGAGACACGCACCACAGCGCTGCTGATCCACAACGATCCGCAGGCGGTGCTGCTGCAGCAGCACGCGCGGGACCACGGCTGGTCCATCCCCGACGACCTCGCGATCGTCGCGTACGACGACGAGGTCGCCGAGAGCGCGGAGCCCGCGATCACCGCCCTCCGCCCGCCGAAGCAGCAGGTCGGGCGCCTCGCGGTCGAGACGATGGTCGCCCGCCTCAGCGAGGGCGCGCGCCGCCCGGTGCAGCGCGTCCACCTGCTGCCGGAGCTGCTGCCGCGCGCCTCCACGGTGGGCCCCGCGCACTGACCCACCCCCCCTTCGACAGGTCAACCGGGGCTCTGCAGGGCCCTCGAACGCAGTTCGGTCCTGCGGAGGCGCGGTTGACCTGTCGAACGCGTGATCGGGGTGCGGCACCGCCTGCCAACTTGCACGAAGATAGCTTGAGTGCAAAACTGCATGATGTGACAGATAGTGCAGATGGGCTCCGCGAGCGCCGACGCGCCGACACCACGCGTACCCTGACCCGCGCCGCGCGGCACTTCACCGCCGAGCGCGGCCTCGCGGGCTTCACCGTCGAGGAGCTGTGCAGCGAGGCCGCGGTGTCGCGGCGCACGTTCTTCAACTACTTCGCGTCGAAGGACGACGCCGTCCTCGGCGTCCCACTGGAGCGATCGGATGCTGCGGCCATCGCCCGCTTCCTCGCCGGCGGGTCGGACGGCCCGGGCATCTCTTCGAACCTGCTCACCGACCTCGCCCTCCTCGCCGAGGAGCGCTGGCGCGCCCTCGACATCGCGCCCGACACGGTGCAGGACCTGTTCCGCGCCGTCGAGAAGGAGCCGCGGCTGCTCGCACGCATGCTCGAGCTGGGCTTCGAGGGCGAGCAGTTCGACGCGCGTCTCATCGAGCAGCGCGAGAACCTCCCGTCGGGTGATCTGCGGGCGCAGGTCGCCGCGCAGATCGTGGGAGCGCTGGTGCGTTCAGCGGCAGGCGAGTTCCTGGGGCCCGGCAACCCCGACTCCTTCATCCAGATCTTCGAGCGGCGCATCGGCGCGGCGCGCGACCTCTTCGCCACGCAGACCGCATTGATGGGAACACCCGAATGACCACCGCCACCGTCCCGACCGCCACGCCCGGCCCAGACGCGCCGTTCCTGCTGACGCAGCGGCGCATCTGGATCATCTTCTCCGCACTGATCGCGGGCATGCTCCTCTCGAGCCTCGACCAGACCATCGTCTCGACCGCGATGCCGACCATCGTCGGTGAGCTCGGCGGAGTCTCGCACCAGGTGTGGATCACGACGGCGTACATCCTCGCGACCACGATCGTCATGCCGATCTACGGCAAGTTCGGCGACGTCCTCGGCCGGCGGCGCCTGTTCATGGTGGCGATCGCCATCTTCACGCTCGCCTCGGTCGGCTGCGCGTTCGCCACCGACTTCTGGATGTTCGTGGTGTTCCGCGCCATCCAGGGGATCGGCGGCGGCGGACTCATGATCCTGTCGCAGGCGATCATCGCCGACATCGTGCCTGCCGACCAGCGCGGCAAGTACCTCGGCCCGCTCGGTGCCGTGTTCGGCCTGGCGGCCATCGCGGGTCCCCTCCTCGGCGGCTTCTTCGTCGACCACCTGACCTGGCAGTGGGCGTTCTACATCAACATCCCGGTCGGCATCGCGGCGTTCTTCATCGCCGTGTTCGCGCTGAAGCTTCCGAACAAGAAGGCCGAGAAGCCGATCGACTGGCTCGGCGTGCTGTTCCTCTCGGCCGCGACCACATGCCTCATCTTCTTCACCGACTTCGGCGGCTCGGCGGACCACGGCTGGGACTCCGGTGCGACGTGGGCGTGGGGTGCCGGGCTCGTGGCATCGGCAGGGCTGTTCATCTTCACCGAGTCGCGCGTGGCCGACCCGATCATGCCGCTGGCGATGTTCCGCAACCCGATCTTCCTCAACGCGACGGCCATCGGCATGGCGATCGGCATCGGCATGTTCGCCGCGCTCGGCTTCGTGCCGACGTTCCTCCAGATGTCGTCGGGCACGTCGGCTGCAGCATCCGGTCTCCTCATGCTCCCGATGATGGTCGGCGTCATGGGCACCTCGATCGCTTCGGGTCTGCTCATCACCCGGACCGGAAAGTACCGGCTGTTCCCCATCGTCGGCACGCTCATCGTGGGCATCGCGATGGTGCTGATGACGACGCTCACGGCATCCACGCCGATCTGGCTGATCTGCGTGTACCTGTTCCTGTTCGGTGTGGGTCTCGGCTGCATCATGCAGGTGGTCGTGCTCGTCGTGCAGAACGCGGTGCCCGCGGCAGACCTCGGAACCGCGACGTCGACGAACAACTACTTCCGCGAGGTCGGCGCGGCGCTCGGCATCGCCGTGTTCGGCACGCTGTTCACGACGCGGCTCACCGAGAACCTCACGAAGGTCTTCACCGACGCCGGTGCCAGCGCCGAACAGGCCGGCGAGGCGACGTCGAGTATCGACCCGTCGGTGCTGAACGCGCTGCCCGACACGGTGCGGACGGGCGTCGTCGACGCGTACGCCGACGCGCTCGCGCCGGTGTTCTGGTACCTCGTGCCGTTCATCGCCATCGCCTTCGTGCTGGCCCTGTTCCTGAAGCAGATCCCGCTGTCGGACGTCGCCGGGCTCGTCGCGCGCGGTGAGGCCATCGGCGGCGAGGAGGCCGAGCGCCTCGAAGCGGAGCGGCTGGCGGCCGAGCAGCACAGCCCGGCACCCGCGGAACGCGGACGTCGGCGTGCGCGTGAGAGGGACCGCGCCGCGCGGTGATCGGGCCCGCGGGACTCAGTCGTCGAGCCGCTGCCCGAGTTCGATGATGAGTCCCTCGGGGCCGCGCACGTAGCAGACGAGCCACTGGTCCTCGTAGTTCACGAGCTCCGCCATCGTGTCGTAGCCGGCGGCACGGACTTCCACGAGCATGCCCTCGACGTCGTCGACGCGGTACGCGAGATGACGGAGGCCGAGCGTGTTCGACGGGAGATCGCCGACGGATGCCGGGCTCTCCGGTTGCAGGAACCGCGAGAGCTCGATCGTGCCCGAGCCGTCGGGCGCGGTGAGGAACACCATCTCGACGTCGGTCCCGGTCAGGCCATTGACCCGATCGGCCCACGGGCCGCCGACGCGCGCCTTCTCGCTCCGGCGGAATCCGAGCATCTCGAAGAAGTCCGCCACCGCCTGGAGGTCCTGGACGATGACGCCGATGTGCTCGAAGCTGCGGACGCCCACCCTCGCGACCTTAGGCGTCCGACGGCGTCAGCGGTACCCCGGCGCCGCCGAGCGCCCGGTCAGAGCGAGAGCAGCGCGACCGCTCCCACCGCCCCGACGACGACCGCGAAGAAGAACGCGGCGGCCGCTTTCCACCTGTCCGGGCGCGACAGCCAGACGGGCACGTCCAGCAGCTGCACCAGCACCGTGATGGCGGCGACGGCGAAGACCCAGCCGGTGATCTCCCACCGCCACGCGAGCCAGACGCCGAGTGCGCCGACGAGCGCGGCGACGGCGAGCGCGGCGCACCGGATGGCGAGGTACCAGCCCGCTGTGCGCGCGACGTGGTCCTCCGCGCGGGCACCCTTGACGGCGTCCCAGCCGCCGAAGACCCCGAATGCGTTCACCGCGGCGCTGGTCAGGGCGAGGGTCAGGACCCATCCGTTCATGCCGCCCACACTAGAGCCGGCCGCCTCAGACTCAGGGCTACACTGCGGGCATGGCGGACGCGCCCGCGTATCGCATCTGGCCGCCGGTGGCGCTCGGGGTTCCGCTCGTGGCCGGATGGATCCTCACCGCCGTGCTGGGCGACCCGGTCGCGTTGCCGGCGGGGCCCTCGCGCGCGATCGCCGCAGTGCTCATCGTCGCGTTCGCGATCTGGAACGGATGGGCGCTGTGGCTCATGGCCCGGCACCGCACGGCGCTGCTGCCGGGCGGAGCGACGCGCACGATCCTCGACCGGGGCCCGTTCCGGGTCAGCCGCAACCCGCTGTACGTCGGCCTCATCGCGCTCGACGTCGGCCTGGCGCTGCTCTGGCCGTCGTTCTGGGCGCTCATCCTCACGCCTCTCGGAATCGCCGCGCTCTGGTGGGGTGCCGTCGTGCCCGAGGAGCGCTACCTCAGCGAGAAGTTCGGGGCCGAGTATGACGACTATCGTGCGCGGGTGCGTCGCTGGCTCTAGACATGCGGGAGACGGATGCTGTCACCGCAGGCGGAAGGCGAGCTCCACCGTCCACCGGGTCTTGCGCGGCTCGGTCCGCGGATCCGTGAGGTAGTTCTCGAATCGCGCCGCCCAGCGGTCTCCATCCGGAGAATCGGCGACGTCGAAGGCGAGGCCGCTCTCCGCCGCCCAGGACTGCAGCAGACGGTTGGCCTGCAACGAGTGATTCCGGTACGCGAGCACCGCGTAGTCGCCGGCGGGGATCACGCCGGCGGTCACGGCGCCTCCGTCGGGCGCCGTCGCCGGCACGCCGACCTCGAGGTCCATCTCGCCCGCCATGTCGACGGTGTGCAGACGCAGGAAGAACGGGCCTTCCGGCTCGACCCGGTGCTCGCCCACCCAGCGGATGAGCTCCGCGAGGAGCCGGTCGCGTTCGGCGAGCATTCCCCGGAAGGGGGTCCGCCGGCGGATGCCGAGCGTCGCACGTTGCGCGCGCGACTCCACCCGCGGACCGTCGACGATCTCCATCGGCACGACTCTAGGGGGTGGCGGGGGCTTCCTGAAGAAGCCCGCTGCTGCCCAGCAGCCGAACGGGTTCGAGGAGGATCGCGACGCGGAGAGGATTCACGCGGGGCTGACGGTAACGCTCGGCGTAGAGGGCGACGGCGAGGGCGACCTCGTCGGGATCGTCGTGCACCGTCGCGGTCGCCTGGAAGGCGAGCCACCGGGCGCCGTCGACCTGGCTGATCGTGGCGGTGCCGTCGCGGCGGACGTTGCGCACCTTCTGGGAGTCGCGCGAGGTGATGACCCGCAGCACGCCGTCGTGCAGCGTGAACCCGACCGCGATCGCATGGATGCCGCCCCACGGCGCCAGCGTCGAGAGCGTGCCGATGTGCCGTTCGCGCACGAACTCGACGCCCGCTTCCGACAGTTCCCGCACTCTCCCACGCTACCGGCCCGCGCGATCGCCATGACGCAAGGGGACTGCCGGTGAGCGCGCGCAGAATCTACAGTTCGAACAGGGCCCCGAAGCGTCGGCCACCCCACGCGGCCGTACCGGCGAGCCCGATGTCGACGTGCCTGGCGGAAGGGGCGGCAATGGTGGGCAGCATCCCGCTTTCGAGCGGAACACGGATGCCGCAGCTCGGCCTGGGCGTCTATCTCGTGACCGACACCGCGGTGTGTGAGGCGAGCGTGAGGACCGCCCTCGAGTCGGGTTACCGGCTCATCGACACCGCGGCGATCTACCGCAACGAACGGGCGGTGGGGCGCGGCATCCGTTCGTCCGGAGTCGCGCGCGACGAGATCTTCGTCACGACGAAGCTGTGGCCCTCCGACTACGGCCATGCCAAGGCGCGCGCCGCGATCGGCGGAGCGCTCGAACGGCTCGACTGCGGTGCTCTCGATCTGCTGCTGCTGCATCAGCCCGTCGGCGACGTGAAGGGCGCGTGGCGGGCGATGGAGGAGGCCGTCGATCAGGGCGTCGTCCGCGCGATCGGGGTGAGCAACTTCGCCGTGGCGGATCTCGAGCGCCTGCTGACGACAGCGCGCATCAAACCGGTCGTGGACCAGGTGGAGCTGCACCCGCACTGGCAGCAGCCGACTCTGCTCCCCTACCTGGCGCAGCACGCGATCGTGCCTGAGGCCTGGTACCCCCTCGGCCACGGCTCGACCACGCTGCTGTCGGAGCCCGCGGTCGTCGGCGCGGCGGCCGCGCACGGCAAGTCGGCGGTGCAGGTGATCCTGCGCTGGCATGTGCAGCGCGGGTTCGTGGCGATCCCGAAGTCGACGAATCCGGCGCACATCGCGGCGAACATCGACGTCTTCGACTTCGAGCTCAGCCCGGCCGAGATGGCGGGCGTCGACGCGCTCGGCAAGGATCGTCCGATGTTCCGTCTGCCGCGCTGGATGATGGCGGCCACGGTGCCACTGGCCCGCCCGCGACCGCTCTCGTAGACGAGGGGATCGGGTCAGCCGGTGCGGGTGCCGACGATGGTCGACGGCGGGAAGGGGCCCGCCTGCGCCGTGCCCGTCAGCCGGTTCCCGACGACGTGCAGCTTGACGGCGAGCGACATCGGCAGGGGCGCCACGAGGTCGAGCGTGAACTCGGCGATGTCGCCCGAGACGGTGCCGCCGCTGATCGCGATCGGACCGGTGGGTCCGATCGCGGTGCCGCTGAGCGAAGTGCCGACGGTGATCAGCGTGACGTCGAAGTGGTGGGAACCCGCCAACGACGCGACCTCCAGCGCCCATTTCCCATCGATAGCCGCCACGCCGCCCGCCTTCCGCCCCAGCCTCGACGGCTGTCTGCCGCCGAGGCCATTCTGCTCGTGCAGAGGGCGTTCCCGCACCCTCAGACGGGATCGGAAGGGAGCCGGATCGGATTCGGCTCCGGCGCGGGATGGCGTGCGTCGAGGTGACGGCGGGCGGCGCTGATCGCGAGCCTTGCGTGCTCCTTCGCTCCGACCTGCGCCACCAGAGTCGCGCGGGGGATCTCCAGGGCGAAGGGGATGTCCGCCGGGAGCGCCTCGAGGATGGCGATCATGTCGATCTCGCCCTCACCGGGGAACAGCCGCTCGAAGCGTGCGGTGTGGATCAGCCCCGACGTCGTGGTCGGGATCTTCCCCGGCGCATCGCACACGTGTGCGTAATGGAACCACTCCCGCGGAAGATCGCGAAGGTCCTCGAGGCTGGACCGCGACCTCGCGAAGTGCAGCACGTCGATCAGCAGTCCGGCGTTCGGCGCCGCCGCCGCACGGAGCACGCGGGTCGCCTCCGCGAGGTCCGGGGTCTCGGTCCAGGAGGGGAACTCCAGATCGATGGTCAGGCCGAGGGGCAGCGCGAGCTGACACAGCTCGGCGAACCGATCGGTCTTGCGTGCGAAGTCCGCGTCGGGCAGCTGCGCGATGACGTGGCGGGCTCCGAGCTCCGCGCCCGCCTCGAGGAATCGCAGGTAGTCGCGAGGGCTGTCCCCTGAGGTGATGCGTGCGAGCTCGATGTCGAGCACTTCGACACCGGTCGCGGCCAGGTGCGTCTTCGTCGCCCGCATCAGTGCGGGGTCGTACGCGAGCGGGTAGTGCGGTTCCTGCGGGGTGACCTTGGTCATCCGCACCCCCACGTATCGGTAGCCGGCCGCGGCCGCGGCGTCCACGAGCTCCGGTGGCGACAGGCTCAGCGCCGTGAGGTGCGCGAGCGAGTAGTCGTGCCGCGGCTCGGACGAGTCGAAGGCGGGTGCGCTCGCGAGCATGCGCATGCGCTGCCGCCGATGGGCTGCCATCCGCAGGGGCACCGTGTGCGGGTCGCCGAGGGCGTCGTAGCCGCCGATGCGCTGCACCACCTCGAAGAAGACGCGTGAACCCACCATCTCGGTGAAGAAGTGGAGGAACTCCCCCGTCTCGTCGCGGTCGTAGAGGATCGAGTTCTCGCGCAGCGTGGCGACGAGTCCATCGGGGAGCGACATCCGCGCGTCGAGGTCGTCGTAGTAGTTGCCGGGGATCTCGAGGATCGGCGCCCCGCGTTCCTGCAGGCGCTTCGCGGTGGCGATGGCGTCATCGGTCGCGAACGCGACGAGCTGGGGATTCGACACGCCGGGCGCCCAGTCGCCGCGCCGCAGCGGCGTCGTGCTCAGCGCGACGCGGACGCGACCGCCCGGGTCGCTCGCCGACCACGTCCGGATGAGACCGAACGGGGCGGTGATCTCGGTCGGCTGGCCGGGCACCAGTCCGAGCACGGCGCGGAAGAAGAGCGCGGACTGGTCGAAGTCGTCGATCGATTCGGTGATCGCCACGTGGTCGATGTCACGCAGCAGCGGCGTCGGCGACGCCGTCGCCCCGGTCGCCTCGAAATCCCGGCGCCAGTGCCGGCCGCGACGGGGATCGCAGAAGAACAAGGCGGTGCCGCCCGGGGTGGCCACGGATCCCAGATCGGCCTCGCGCGGTCCTCGCGGCCGCGCGAGCTTCGGCGCGCCGAGCCTCTCCGCGCGACGCATCGACGCGGTCGCGTCCGCGCTCTCGACGGCGAGCGCGCAGATGGAGGCCGTCGCGGGATCGATCGACCGCTCGGGTGAGAGATTGAGCACGACGCGCGCGTCGCCCTGCTCCCACAGCTGCACGCGCTTGGACCGGTGCTGCCCGGCATGGGCGAACCCGAGCGCGGTGAGGGCGCGGGCGACAAGGGGCCCTGAGACGTCGTCGGCCGCGAGCTCCACGAATGCGAAGCCGTCGAGCGGGGGCGCAGGTGGCAGGTCCTCCCGGGGCGACCGCGCGGCGTCCGCCGGTTCGGCCGCGCCCACGGACTCTGCGAGCGCGCGGATCGACCGCATGGCGTCGGTCGCGGTGTGGCGCGGATCCTCCTGCTGGTAGACGTCGTTGAACACCTCGAGGGCGAGCGGCCCGTCGTATCCCCTCGCCATCAGCCGGCCGAGCAGCCCTGCGACGTCGAGCGAACCCTGACCGGGGAACATCCGGTAGTGAAGACTCCATTCGCGGACGTCCATGTTCAGCCGAGGCGCATCCGCCAGCTGCACATGGAACACCTTGTCGATGTCGACCTCGGCGACCACAGCCGGATCGTTCCCCTGCGACAGCAGATGGAAGCTGTCGAGGCACAGCCCGAACGCGGCGTGGTCGGTGCGCTGCACCAGACGCCAGGCTCTTTCTGTGGTGCGCACGCGCCCCCAGGGCACGGCTTCGTAGGCGAGCCGCATCCCGCGGTGGTGTGCGAGATCGGCGAGTCTGCGAAGCTGCTCGGCGGCGAGCTCGTCGTCCTCGATCCCCTCCGCCGACCTGGACGAACAGCACACCAGCACGCGCGCCCCGAGCTCGGACAGCAGGTCGAGCTTCCGCTCGGCGCGGCGAAGCGTCAGGTCGAAGCGCTCGGGCGCCACGGCCTCGACGTGGAACGGCTGATAGACGTCCACCGAGATCCCGAGGCGCGCGGCCTCCTCGGCCACACGCCCGGGCGACCACGCCGACATGACGAGGTCGTACTCGAGCATCTCCACGCCGGCGAACCCGGCCTCCGCCGCTGCGCGCAGCTTGTCTTCCAGCGTGCCCGAGAGGCACACCGTCGAGATGGCGACCCGGCGCGGATCGAATGCGCGGTTCATGGCTGCACGGATCTCAGTGCGTCGCGACGTGCTCGACCGTCTCGCCGGGCGTGTAAATGTCCAGGATGTTCCAATGGCCCGTGGTCGGCGTCGGGACGTTGACCATCGACACATCGATCACGACCGGAGCGCCCAGGGCGATGGCCTGCTCGAGCGCGGGCCGGAATTCGGCCGCGGAGTCGACCTTGATGCCGGCGATCCCGTATGCCCGCGCGATCGCCGCGTAGTCGGTGTACATCGGGTCGTCGCCGTTTCCGAACACGGTCCCGTAGGTCGTGTCGAAGGCGGCCTTCTCGAGCCCCGCGATCGTGCCGAAGGCGTTGTTGTTCATGACCACCCAGATCGCCGCCACGTTCTCTTCGCGCGCGGTCGCAAGCACCGCGGGATTCTGGCCGAAGCCCCCGTCGCCCACCAGCGAGACGACGACACGGCCGGGGTGGGCGATCTTCGCCCCCACGGCGGCCGGAGCGCCGAACCCCATCGTCGCGAAGCCTCCCGGGGTGAGGAACGTGCCCGGAGTGAGGATGTCGAACTGCTGGCCGACGCCGTTCTTGTTCCAGCCCACGTCCGTGGTGATGATGGCGTCGGCCGGCAGCACCGCGCGCGTCTCGGAGAGGATGCGCTCCGGACGCATCGGCCAGGCGTCCGACGCCTGTGCCGCCGCATTCTCGCGCTTCACCGCCGCGCGGCTCTCGGCGATCCGCGCGAGCAGCGCGTCCCGACGCACTCCCGACGGCGCGACGCGACGCGCCACCCGGATCAGCACCCCGAGCGCGGACTTGAGGTCGGCGAGAGCGCCGAGCGCGAGCGGGTAGTTGCGTCCGAGCTCGGCCGGATCGATGTCGATCTGCATGAGCCGGGTGGCCGGAATGTCGAACGTGTACTCCGCGTACCACGAGCTCGAGTCGGCCTCGGCGAACCGCGTCCCGAGCGCGAGGATCCAGTCCGCGGTCCGTGTCGTCTCGTTGGTGAACCCGGTGCCCCAGAATCCGGTCATCCCGAGCACCAGGGGATTGTCGTCCGGCACAGCCCCCTTGCCCATCAGGCTGTGTGCGATCGGGAGGGAGAGCAGTCCGGCGAACTCGGCGAGCTCGGCCGAGGCATCCGCGGCGATGATCCCGCCGCCGACGTACAGCACCGGGCGCTCGGCATCCAGCAGGTTCTGCACCATCTGCTCCGCGACCGCCTCGTCGAGACTGGGCTTCGCGAGCGCGCGGGTGTTGCCGACGACCTTGTCGAACGACGCGACCTCGACCTCCGCCGAGAAGACGTCCATCGGGACGTCGACGAGCACGGGCCCGGGACGACCGCTCTCGGCCAGGGTGAAGGCCTTGTCGAGCACCTCGGCGACGAGGTGGGGCTGGTCGACCCGCCAGGCGCGCTTGACGAACGGGCGGTAGATCTCGTACTGAGCGGCATCCGCGTGCAGGTTGATCTCCTGGTGCGGATGCTTCCCGAAGTAGTGGGTGGGCACGTCGCCCGCGATGACGACCATCGGGATGGAATCGAGGGCGGCGTTGGCGACCCCCGTCGTGGCGTTCGTCAGGCCGGGGCCGAGGTGGGTGAGCACGACCCCCGCGCGCTTGGTCACCCGCGCGTACCCGTCAGCCGCGTGCGCGGCGATCTGCTCGTGCCGCACGTTCACGAAGGAGATCTGCTCGCTCTTCTCGAGGGCGGCCAGCAGGGCGATGTTCGTGTGACCGCACAGCCCGAAGACGTGCTCGACGTCGCGGGCCTCCAGATACCGGACGATCTGGTTCGAGACCAGGTCCTTCATGACGTTCTCCTTCTTTCGTCGTCTTCGACGGGGACCGATCGACGCGCCGGCCCCGTGTACGTGTATCCGATGGATTTGGGCATCGGGCCCTTGATCCGCCCGCCCTGGGTCATCTGCTCGACGGCGTGGGCGAGGATGCCGACCGATCGGGCGAGGATGAAGACGCCGCGTCCGAGCGCGGGGGTGAATCCGAGCTCGCAGTAGATGACCGCGGTGACGCCGTCCACGTTCATCGGGACGCGGTGGGGCTTTCCCTCGCTGATGGCTCCCTCGACGGCGCGCCCGATGGCGGCGAAACGGCCGTCGACGACCCCGTCCGCGGCCGCGGCGTCGACGAGCGACAGCAGGCGCGGCGTGCGGGGGTCCAGCGGGTGGAATCGGTGGCCGAAGCCCGGCACGTACCTCAGCCCTGCGTGACGATGGCGCTGCAGCACGACGCGCGTCGCCTCGCCGACGCCGCCGGCTTGTTCGACCTCGGCCTCGATCTCGAGATAGAGCTCCATGCACTGCTGTCCGGGTCCGCCGTGGATGTCGTCGAGCACGTTGATCGCAGAGGCCATCGCGCCGTTGACGGGAACGCCGCACGTCGTCGCCATGCGGGCGATCGCGATGGAGGGCGCCTGCGGCCCGTGGTCGACCGACGCCACGAGCGCGGACTCGAACAGGGCCGTCTGGGCCGGCGTGGGCAGCTCGCCGCGAAGCATCAGCCAGATCGTGTCGACGAAGCCGACGTTGCCGATGAGCTCCTGGATCGGGTAGCCGCGCAGCGCGATCTCTCCCGGATGGATGTCGATGATGTCGGTGTGCCACCACCGCCGGGCTTCGTCTAGTGCGGCTTCCGCCGCAGCGGCCGCGACCGGCTCCTCACGGTCGCGGTCACCCGGGGCGCTCATGACGGCACCGCTTCGGCCGACTCGAGCGCCGCGTCGTAGAACTCGCCGAACAGCTCCTCGTCGGACGGCCGGTCTTCCGCGATGGTGCGCGAGACCCACGTGGTGTTCAGGTAGTGACGCAGCGACACGTTCTCCGAGGTGATGTTGCCTCCCCATGTGCCGCAGCCCATCGACGAGGTCATCGGCATCCCGTTCGTGAAGGCGCCGGCGTTCGCCTTCGAGTTCGGCTGACGCACCATGATCCGCGAGACGGGCATGTGACGGGCGAAGTAGTCGATGTGCGCGTCATCCGTGGAGGCGATGCCGCAGGAGTGGCCCTTGCCGCCGATGTCGTACAGCTGCTTGGCGAGCTCGACGCCGTCCTCGAAACTCCCCTCGTAGGCGTGGACGGCCATGAGGGTGGTCAGCTTCTCCTTGCAGAACTGCTTGTCCTCGGCGATGCCGTCGCCCTCCACGAGGATGAACCGACGGTCCTCCGGGATCTCGAATCCCGCGGCGCGAGCGAGCACCTGCGGCGAGATCGCGACCGTGTCGGGCAGGCGGTGCCCTTCGTCGTCCCACATGACCGACCGGAGCGCGGCGCGCTGCTGCGCCGTCGCGAGGTAGCCGCCCTCGGCCTGCAGCGCGTCGAGCATGTCGCGGTACCGCGACGC
This sequence comes from Microbacterium sp. NPDC056569, assembly GCF_042793475.1. Taxonomy (NCBI): domain Bacteria; kingdom Bacillati; phylum Actinomycetota; class Actinomycetes; order Micrococcales; family Microbacteriaceae; genus Microbacterium; species Microbacterium sp. NPDC056569. The sequence goes on from NZ_JBHTUV010000001.1 coordinate 419,566, forward strand.
CGGCACGAGCACGTTCCCGTCCGCCGAGCAGCCCGATCCGAAGTCCGAGGTCTTCGACAGCATGCAGTTGCGCGCGGTCTCCTGGAGGTCCGCGGTCTCGTCGACGAACTCCGTCGCGTTGCCCGCGCCCACGCCGTAGGCCGGAGTGCCCGAGCTGTAGGCCGCGCGCACCAGGCCCTGCCCGCCGGTCGCGATGACGAGGTCGGAGCGACGCATGATCTCCTGGGATGCTGCGAGGCTGGGCAGCGTGATGCACTGCAGGATGTCGGCCGGAGCGCCTTCGGCCTCGAGCGCCTCGCGCATGAGGCGGACCGTCTCGAACGTCGTGTGCTTCGAACGGGGATGTGGCGAGAACACCACGACGTCACGCGCCTTGATCGCGTAGATCGCGTTGCCCGCGGGGGTCAGGTCGGGGTTGGTCGTCGGAACCACGCAGCCGATGACGCCCACCGGCTTGCCGTACTTGACGAGGCCCTTCTCGGCATCCTCCTCGATGACGCCGACCGAGGGGCTGCGCAGCGCGTCGCGGAGCACCCCGCGGATCTTCATCCGTTTGTTCATGCGACTGCCGAAGTCTCCGAGGCCCGACTCCTCGATCCCCATCTCCACCAGGCGGTGGAAGGAGGACCGGTTCGCCACGGCCCACGCCACCGCCTGGATGAGGCGGTCGACGCGCGCCTGTTCGTACGTCTCGATGATCGCGAGCGCTGCCCGTGCGCGGGCGAACACCTCGTCGAGCTCCTGCTGCTGCTCGAGCGAGAGCGACTTGCTTGTTGAAGCAGCCATGACAACTCCGTCCATGGGCATTGATGCCGACCGCCGAATGCTATTCAGACGCCGACCGGCGCGACAAAGGGTGTCCCACTGGGCAGAAAGGGCGCCGCTCTCCGCCTCGTCCCGCCGGCGACCGCGCGGGACTTGTACCACTCGATGGGTCGCGCGGTTGCCGGTCGTCGCGCCCGCGGTTAGCGTCCCGAGCGCCGGCCGGTGCGGCCGACCCCCAGATCGAGCGGGCCGGACGGCATTCCCCAGAGTGACGAGGAGCGGGCGAAGTACCGCGCGTCGTCAGATCGAAGACGATCAAGGAGCAAGGGATGCGCAAACGACTGACCAAGAGGTTGGGAGCTGCGGGAATCGGCGCGCTGGCGATAGTGCTCGCCGTCGCGGCCTCACCCGCGTACGGACAGATGCGGCCGGCCGAGCCGGTCCCGCCTGCGGGGCTGACCGGCCTCGAGCCGACCGGAGCCGACATGCCGACCGTCGGCGGCAATCTCGGCAACCAGCACTACTCGGGCCTGACGCAGATCACGAAGCAGAACCTCAAGGATCTGGCGCCGGCGTGGCGCACGCACGTGTCGGCGGTCGCCCCCGCGTCCGACGACGCCGGGCAGCAGACGACTCCCATCGTCGTCGACGGCGTGCTCTACCTCGACACCCCGAGCGGCGGCGTGATCGCCGTCGACGGCGTGACCGGTGACCCCGTCTGGAAGTGGGAGAACACCGTCTACGGGCTGTCGGGCACACGGCGTGGTGTGTCGGCCGGCGACGGCAAGATCTACACGCTGGCCGGCGGCAATCGCGTGGTCGCCCTCGACCAGGCCACGGGCGCCGAAGTATGGGCGGTGCAGCCGACCGGGGCCAACGGCGAGGACCTCGGACGCGTCGGAAAGGTCGCGACCGTGTACTACGACGGGATCGTCTACGCCCACGCGGCCGACGGCGATCGCGGCGCGGTCGTCGCTCTCGATGCGAGCGACGGCTCGTACCTGTGGCACTTCTTCGGCGGACCCAAGCGGGGCGAGCTGTTCACCGGTGTCGACGGGGTGACCTTCGACGCGTCGGCGACCTGGGGTCCCGTCCTCGCGGACGGCACCGACTGCGCCGAGGAAGGCGGAGCGACGTCGTGGATCAACGGCGCGGTCGACCCCGAGCAGAACTTCTACATCATGACGTTCGGCAACGCACGCAGCTGCACGTCGTCCCAGAACGGCTCGCTCCGCCCCGGAGACAACCTGTTCTCGACGACGATGGTGGCGGTGGATGCCTCGACCGGTGCGTACAAGTGGCACTACCAGTCCATCCACCACGACGTGTGGGACATGGACAACGTCCATCCGCCGACCCTCGCCGACATCGAGATCGACGGCCAGGAGCGCAAGGTGGTGTTCTACGGCAGCAAGTCGGGTCACCAGTTCGTGCTCGACCGCACGACCGGTGAGCCGGCCCTCCCGGTGGTCGAGAAGGAGATGATCACCGACTCGCGGCAGCAGCACTCCGAGACGCAGCCGTTCCCCGAGCACCGCATCCTGCCGGAGTGCCTCGTGTGGGAGAAGCTCGACCCCGCCAACATCCCGGGCGACCCGTGGCGTGCGGTGCCGAACTACAACGGCTACCAGCCGGACGCCGAGGGCAACCTCGTCTTCAACCCCGACAGCTACGTCGCGGTCGACGAGCCCTACCTCTCGTACCCGGAGGGTCACGCCGGCAACCGCGAGGGATGCATGTACGACCCGCAGTGGGACGCGCCGATCCTGTCGACGACGAGCCAGAACGGCGGCGGCGACTGGTCGAACAACTCGTACAGCCACAGCACGAACCTCGTCTACTTCCCGTACGGCACCAACCCGGTGGCGCACTGGAACGGGGCGGCCGCCAACGGCCAGCGTGCGATCGGGCAGTACCAGACCGGCGGCATCGCCGCCTACGACGCGTCGACCGGCGCGGTCGCGTGGCAGAACCACCTGGGCACGGACATGTCGCACGGCCAGGGACCCATGACCACAGCATCCGATCTGCTCTTCGTGGGCCAGATCGACGGACGCGCGCTGGCCATGGACGCCCGGACGGGCGACGTGCTGTGGGAGTTCCAGACCGGCTCGGGCATCGCGGCGGCTCCCGTCACCTACGAGGTCGACGGCGAGCAATACGTCGCGTTCTTCGCGGCCGGGTCGACGAACCCGTACGGCGGTTCGGTGACGCAGGGCGACTCGCTCTGGTCGTTCAAGCTCGGCGGCCAGTACCGGACCGAATCGGGCAGTCAGGAAGGTCCGATGACCGCACCGCTGACGATCCGTCGTCCGGTGAGCGGCGCGGCGGTCGAGGGCTCGACGGTGAACAACACCGTGCTCCTCGCCCGTTCCAGCCGTACCGCCGACACCGCCGCCGCCCGCGACAGCGTCGCGCAGGCCGGTATGCAGCCGACCAACCTGCGGGTGCCGGTCGGCACGACGGTGACGTTCCGCAACCCAGGGGCCGAGACGTTCCCGAACTTCCCCAACCTGAAGCCGCACTGCGCGACGCAGTTCTTCGAGGGTGAGTTCAACGCCAAGCTGCAGCCGGGAGAGACCTACCAGCACACCTTCACGCGTGCCGGTGAGTACTACTTCAACGACTGCACCGACCCGCGGCCGACGGGCAAGATCGAGGTCTACCTCACGCCGCAGGACCAGCCGGGCGCGCTGAAGTTCACACCGGGCACCCTGAACCTCGGTTCGGGCACCGGGCTGTTCACCGGTGTCAACGGCAAGGTGTCGGCGCACTTCGAACTGCCGGCCGGCTACACGTACGACAGCGGCGCCGTGCTGGTCACGCCGCTCTCGTCGACCCCGGTCGAGGCGTCGAAGGTCACCGCGAACAAGAACCGGATCATCCTCCAGTTCGACGCCACCGCGGTCGACAACAACGTGCCGACAGGGGAGGTCGAGCTGACGGTGAGGACGAACGTCCTCAACGCGGCGGGGGTTCAGGAGCAGCTCTCCTCCACCGCCACGGTGACCGTCGTGAAGTAGTCGTCAGCCGCTCGACAACGATCCGCCTCCGTCCTCGCGACGGGGGCGGATCGGTCTGTGCGGCCGGTGTCCCATTCGGCGAAACTCGTCTTTGCACGCACCCGCTGGCAGTCCAGAGTCGCAGAGGCAGCGATGCGCGTGCGCACGCTCGGCCCGCATCGACAGAGAGGTTGGCAATGCACCCTGACACCATGGCGGTCGTGCCATGACCGACAAGGAACCCGGGCAGGAGCCCGAGGAGAGGCCGGACGAGGGCCGCGACACCGAACCCGAAGCGGCTGCCGCAGCAGCGCACGAGGAAGGCGTCGGCGAGTCGATCTACCCGCACACCAACACCTTCTACACCACGCCCAAGCTCAACCAGGGCGTGCCCGCCGACCCGGTGTTCATCCGGGTTCTGTCCGGCATCGAGATCACGATCGGCGTCGCGCTGTTCGCGTGCATCGTCTTCGGCGTCATGTACCAGGTGCTCGGCCGGTACTTCCCCTCCGTCGCCTGGGTGGGAGCGGGCGAGCTGGCCCTGCTGTCGATGATCGCGCTGACCTTCATCACCACGGGCTACCTCGTGGGGCGCAACGGGCACATCGTGCTGGAGATCTTCGACGAGATGCTCGCCGGCACGCGCCTGTTCGTCGCCCTGCGCGTCATCTCCGCCGTGATCATGGTCGTCACCAGCCTCGCCCTCGCCTACGAGGCCTGGGTGAAGATCGCGACCGAGTGGGGCCGGCTGAGCGCCGCGATGCACATGCCGCTCGGCGTGCTTTACGTCTTCGCGCTCATCGGCTTCGTGTCGGCAGCGATCCACTCCTCGATGAAGATCCCCTACGCCAACCGCCCCGAGCGCAAGCTCGACATCGGCGAGATGGAGGGCTGACCGTGGATCTCTGGCTCTACATCCTGCTCTTCGTCGTCTTCCTCCTGCTGCGCGTGCCCGTCGCCTTCGCGATGATCGCGTCGAGCATGCTCTACTTCTACAGCCACGGCCTGTCGGCGGGGTACGCGATCTCCTCGATCGTCAACGGCATCAACAGCTTCCCGCTGCTCGCCGTGCCGCTGTTCATCTTCGTCGGCACCATCGCCAACAACCTCGGCATCGCCACCCGCCTCTACGACCTGGCGCGCGCGCTCCTGCCCCGGCTCCCCGGCAACCTCGCCTACGTGAACCTCGGCACGGCGATCGGCTTCTCCTGGATCAGCGGGTCCGCGCTCGCGGACGCCGCGTCGACCAGCAAGGTGCAGATCCCGCAGATGCTCAAGGCCGGCTACCCGTACGGGTTCTCCGCGGGCCTGACGGCGTCGGGCTCGCTGATGAGCACCGTGATGCCGCCGAGCATCCCGGCGGTCCTCTTCGCCGCGACCGCCTCGATCTCGACCGGCGCCCTCTTCGCCGGGTCCATCATCCCGGCCATGCTGATGGCGCTCGGCCTCGCCGCGTACATCTTCTTCTGGGTGCGGCGCCACCCCGATGTCGCGATCAGCAAGCCGTTCAACGGCGGCATGCTCGGCAAGGCCGCGGTGCGTGTCATCGGCCCCGCCCTGCTCCCCGTGATCATCCTCGGCGGCATCTTCAGCGGCCTGTTCACCGCGACCGAGAGCGCGGGCATCGCCGCCGTGTACATGCTCCTCCTGGGCGTCATCTACCGCACGCTGACGTGGAAGGTGTTCTGGAAGTCGGCCAAGGAGACCGTCGTCATCTCGGGCGGCATCCTGCTGATCCTCGGTGCGTCGAACCTCATGGGCCAGGTGCTCGCCCGCGAGCAGGTCTCGCGATCGCTCGGCGAGTGGCTGACGGGCATCACGGACAACCCGCTCGTGTTCCTCCTGATGCTCAACGTGCTGCTGATCCTGCTCGGCATCCCCCTCGAGGCGCCGCCGGTGATCCTCGTGCTCGTGCCGATCCTGATGCCGATCGTCGCCCAGTTCGGGATCGACCCGGTCCAGCTCGGCGTCATCATGATCCTCAACCTCATGATCGGATCGCTGACACCACCTGTGGGTGCCGTGCTGTTCGTGGTCGGATCGATCACGCGCAGACCGATGGGCGAGCTGTTCCGCGGCATCCTCCCGTTCCTGATACCGCTCGGCGCGGTCCTGCTGCTGCTGACGGTGTTCCCAGTCATCGTCACGTTCCTGCCGACGCTGCTCGGACTGATGTAGCGACACACGCCCCCCGGCTCCGGTGTCCCCGCGACGACCCGCGGGGACGCCGGAGAAGGGGCGATCCCCGGAAGGAGTCATCCGTGACGAAGAAGCTCTTCGTGCTCAACGGCTCGAATCTCAACATGCTGGGCCTGCGCGAACCCGAGCTGTACGGCAGCGCGACGCTCGACGACGTGCACGCCGATTGCGAGCGGGCGGCCGCCGAACTCGGCTTCGAGCTCTTCTTCGCGCAGTCCAACGCGGAGCACGAGCTCGTCGAGTGGGTGCACGAGGCCTTCCGCCAGAAGGCGATCGTCGTGATCAATCCGGCCGGCTTCAGCTTCGGCTCGGTGCCGCTGCTCGATGCGCTCCACATGCTCACGACCCCGGTCATCGAGGTGCACATCACGAACATCCACGCCCGTGACGCCGACCATCAGCACTCGATCATCTCGAAGGTCGCCCGGGTGGTCATCGCCGGTGCGGGCGTGTACGGCTACGAGCTCGCGATCCAGGTCGCCGGCCGGCTCGCCGGCGGCGGGGAGTGACGGCGGGCGCGCGAGCGAGCGCAGGAGCGCAGCATCCGTGATGAGCCGAACGGATGCTGCGCCCCGGCGCGTCAGCCGCGCGCGACGGTGTCGGCGGCCTCGCTGCCGAAGACGAGGGCCTTCGTGAGCGCCGTCCCCGTCATGTACGACGCGCCGTGGAAGCCGCCGGCGACCTCGCCCGCGGCGTAGAGGCCCTCGATGCGGGTGCCGTCGATGCGTCGCACGGACGCGTCGGGCGCGACCCGGAGTCCGCCGAACGTCGAGGTCATCGCCGTCACCGCGGGGTACGCGTAGAAGGGGCCGGTCTCCAGCGGCGCCGGCGCACCGACGCCGTTCACGAGACCGGTGCGGCCGAACGCGTCCTCCCGCCGCCCCGCCACGCCGTCGTTGTAGAGCCCGACGGTGCGCTCGAGCGCCCCGGCGGGCATCCCGAGCCGCCGTCCGAGCTCGGCCACGGTCGGCGCGCTCGGCAGGTGTCCGAGCTCCTCGATGCGCTCCATGTCCGACAGCGGCACGCCGGGTCTGGAGAGCGCGCGCACCCGGGCGTCGAAGATCTGGAACGCCACGCCGCCCGGCTGATTCAGCACCGCCGTGCCGAGCACCTTGTACGACTGCGACTCGTCGGTGAACCGCTCCCCTCCCGCGTTCACGAGGATGGCGCCGAGGTAGTTCGCGGTCAGGAGCTCGTGCTCGTCGTCGGTCGCGTCGGGGTGCTGGCCGTAGGTGCCCGCGACATGGCCGATGTCGGCGAGGCCGGCACCCAGCATCCACGCCATCCGCAGCCCGTCCCCCGTGTTGCCGACGCCGCCGTACGGCATCGCCGCGGCCTGATCGGGCACGAAGAGATCGAGCAGCTCGCGGGAGCGCGAGAACCCTCCGGTGGCGAGGACGACGCCGGCTTCCGCGGTGAAGACATCGCCGGCGGAACGGATGCTGCGCACCCGCGCGTGCTCGACGACCAGCGCGTCGGCCGGCCGGCCGGTGAGGATCACGGCGCCCGCGGCGAGAGCCTCGCGCTCGAGGTGCGCGAGCACGTCGAGGATGCGCACCAGGTGGGCGCGCGCGATCGTCATCCCGGCGCTCACCTTGAGCTCGTCCGTCCACGCGTCCGCGCGTTCGATCGCCGCGATCGCCTGCGCCTGACGGTCGACGAGCGCCGTCAGCAGCGCCGGGTCGGCGAACCCGCCGCCGGTGCCGATCATGTCGGCGAGGAAGAGGTCGCCGGAGTCCTCGATGCCCGCGCGGCGCTGGAGCGCCGTGCCGGAGAGCGCGAACCACCCACCGCTCATCGCGGAGCTGCCGCCGAGGCGCTCGCGCTTCTCGAGCAGGGCGACGCGCAGTCCGTGCCCGGCGAGACGATGCGTGGCCGCCAGACCGGCCAGACCTCCGCCGACGACGATCGCGTCGAAGGGGTGCGTCCTGGGCCGCATCATCGCTGGTCTCCGGGGTCGTCGGCCGCGGTCATCGTCGCTCCGCCGCTTCGATCGCGGCGCGGAACTGCGGCACGTCGACCGCGCGGCCGGTGCGTGCGGCGAGGGCGGCCGCTTCGACGAGCGCGAGCGTGTGCGCGGCGTCCTCGGCGGTGACGAGCGGCTCGACGTCGCCACGCGCGACATCGACGAAGTGGTCGAGCTGCGCCTGGAACGACCCCCGGGGCCGGACGGGGAGGTATGTGCGCGACAGCGGCGAGTGCCAGTCCGCCGCCACCGACGGATCGTACGAGTAGCGCGCGAGGTTGGGGACCGACAGCGCCGCGCTCGTGCCGACGAGGCGGTAGGCCACCCCATCGGGGAGGAAAGGGAACGCCGGCGTCTCCTCCGTCGCCTGGTCCCAGCCCCACGGAGAGACCCCGGCGTCGGAGGCGAGGAAGCTCCCGACGGCGCCGCCGTCGAACCTCAGGCTCAGCGACACCGTGTCCTCGACCTCGAGTCCTCGGGCATGAGAGCTCTGCAGGGCCTGGATCTCGGCGACCTCGCCGCACAGGTGGCGCAGCAGATCGAGATCGTGCACGACGTTGATGAGCATCACCCCGCCGCCGCTGCTGCGGTGCCACGGTGTGCCGGTGAAGTACTCGTCCTCCTTGCGCGCCGACCACAGCCCGCTGACGGCGACGAGCCGGCCGAGCTCGCCGTCGCGGACCGCGGCGCGCGCCCGCGCGATCGCGGGGTGGTGACGGCGGTGGTGACCCACCAGCAGCCGGCCGTTCAGGCGGGCGACCGCGTCGACCAGCCGGAGCGACTGGGCGTAGTCGACGGCGACCGGCTTCTCCAGCAGGACCGCGAGGCCGGCCTCCAGGCACTCGATCGCGGTGTCGACGTGCAGCACGTTCGGATTCGCGATGAGGACCGCGTCCAGCCCGCCCCCGTCGATCATGTCGGAAGCGGTCGCGAAGGCCGCACACCCGAACGCGTCGCGGGTGGGAACGGGGTCCGCGACGGCCGCCAGCGCGGCGCCCGGGGCGTCATGGATGAAGCCGATGTGCTGGCGCCCCATGAACCCGGCACCGACCACGCCGATGCGGACCGGCGGGGCTTCGACTGCGCTCATCGGGCCTCCTGCATCATGCTCGCGCGCGGGTGGGACCCGAGCGTATGCCACGATGGATCGACGCACGCGGGTCGTTCCATTCAGCGGCGCCGCACCTCTCGCGCACCGCGATGACCTGATGTTCCACTCGCCGGGACACCGCTTTGCCGCCCGTTCGAAGTCGGTCAGAGTCGGCACTGCCACCGGCCGCGACAGCGTGTTCGACGGCCATCTCGTCCCCGGCGAGTGGCCCCGATCCGAGGTCGCGCCCCAGCCACCGAATGTCACGTCACCACCTGCACGAAGACGTGCACACAACAGAGGAGAGTCCCATGAGCACAGCCCGCTCGACGCGCCGCGGCCTTCTGGCCGCCTCGGCGCTCGCAGCAACCGCTCTGGTCGCCGCCGGCTGCGCCGGCGGCGGCACGCCCGAGGGTTCGAACACGGAGACCGCAGCCGCGAACGAGCCCGTCACGCTCACGGTCGCGACCAGCCAGAACGAGCAGACGCCGAACTACTACTGCGGCGTGGAGCTGCTCAAGGACCGGCTCGAGGGCGCCGATGTCGGCTTCACCGTCGAGCTCTACCCCGCGAGCCAGCTCGGCCCGGACGCCGACCGGTTCCCGCTCGTCCAGGCGGGCGACATCGACATCGACCTGCAGGGCGCATCGGCGCTGAGCTCGACGTTCGAGCCCATCGGCGTGGTCGACGCCGCCTACGCGTTCGACGACGTCGAGCACGCGTTCAAGTGGATCGACGAAGGCTCGGAGGACCTGTTCACGTCGTTCCACGAGGCGACCGGCGTCAACATCGTCGACGGCTGGTTCTTCGGCAACCGCACCTTCACGACCAAGGACATCGAGGTCACCAGCCCCGACGACCTCGAGGGCGTTCCGATCCGGTTCCCGAACTCGCCGCAGTTCCTGGCCAACGCCGCCGCGCTCGGCGTCACGAACCCGGTCTCGGTCGCGGTCGAGGAGGTCTACTCCGCGCTCCAGCAGGGCATCGCCGTCGGCCAGGAGAACCCGATCGTGGCGACGCACTCCTCCAGCTACGACGAGGTGCTCAACACCGCGATCCTCAACAACCACAACGTCGGCATCCACTGGATCCTCGTCAGCGACAAGACGTACGAGAAGATGAGCGAGGAGCAGACCGCGCTGCTCGAGGAGACCATCCACGAGATCCGTCCCGAGAACGCCGAGTGCGTCGAGGAGGCGACCGAGGAGATCCTCGACGAGTACCGCGCCAACGACGCGTTCACGGTCGTCGAGACCGAGGACATCGATATGGACGCGTTCATCGGACAGGCCGAGGACTACTTCAAGGACCACTACACGGGTGAGAACCTCGAGGCGTACGAGGCCATCCGCGAGATGGCGGGCTGACCGGCATACCGCAGCGAGTGAGGGGTGGGTGCGCATGCACCCACCCCTCACTCGTGCGTTCGGGACTCCGGACGCACGGGGCCAAGGTGCGATCGGTCGGCGGCGCGCAGCGCGGTCGGTGTTCAGGCGACGCGGTCGGCGGTGAGCCGGCGGCTCAGCGTCATCGCGGCGGCGCGGACGGCCGGCGCGATGCGGTCCGGGTCGAAGTCGGCGACCGCGCCGGCGACCGAGATCGCCGCCACGGGCACGCCGCCGGGGCCGAGGATGGGGCTCGCGGTGCAGGTGCGGCCGAGTGCGCACTCCTCCTTCTCGGTGGCGGCTCCGACCCGCCGGATGCCGACGAGCTCCCGCAGCAGCACGGCGGGATCCGAGATGGTGTGCGGTGTGCGCTCCTCGAGCTCGCTCGAGGCGACCACGTTGACCTCCGCCGGGGTCGAGAACGCCAGGATCGCCTTCCCGAGCGCCGTCGAGTGCGCGGGCAGCCGGCTGCCGATGCGCGCGAGGGGCTTCGAGGTCGGCTGACCGCGGACGATCGCGACGAAGACGACGTCCGTTCCGTCGAGGACGGCGAGGTGCACGGTCTGCCCCGTCACATCGCGCAGCTCGGCCATCACGGGCAGCGCGAGCCGGCGCAGCATGCGCGGCTGCTCCACGGTCTGGCCCAGCTCGAAGAGGCGGATGCCCAGGTAGAGCAGGTCGCCGTCGCGGTCGAGGAATCGCTGCGCCACGAGATCGGCCGCGATCCTCGACACGGTGGACTTCGGCAGGTTCGCCCGCCGTGCGAGCTCGGAGACGCCGAGTCCTTCATCGTGCTCGCCGAACGCGTCGAACACCGCCGTCACGCGGTCGAGGACGCTGACGGACTCGCTCCAGGTCGCGGTGCGCATCGTGTCAGGCCGCCGCCAGGCGACGGGTCACGGTGTTCCCCGCCTGCCGCACGAGGGGTGCGACACGGTCCGGGTCCATCGCGCCGCTCGGACCCGCGATCGAGATCGCGCCGAGCACCACCCGGTCGCTCGCGAGCACGGGGCTCGCGACGGCCAGGATGCCGGGGTACGAGGCTTCCAGATCCATCGCCGTGACCGTGGCGCGCACGTGCGCGAGTTCCCGTCGGAAGCTGTCGGCGTCGTCGTGGAGCAGCGGCGCGCTCACGCGGCTCAGCACCGCGGGGTCCGCGCAGAACGCGAGGTACGCCTTGCCGCTGGCCGTCGTGAGAGCCGGCGAGCGCATGCCGGCACGGGTGGGAAGCATGGGCAGGCGCCCGGCGACGGCCGCGATGGACACCATGTCCGTGCCCTGCTGCACCCAGAGCCCCACGCGTTCGCCCGTGACGTCGCGCAGATTGCGGATGACGGGGGCCGCGGCGGCGACGAGTCGGCGGGGCAGGCTCGCCCGCGCACCCAGCTCGAAGAGCCGCAGTCCGAGTGCGACCCCCTCCTCGGTCCGCGACAGGTACCGCTGCGCGGCGAGCTCTGCGACGAGGCGGGACACGGTGGACTTCGGCATGGCGGTCCGCGCCGCGATGTCGGTGATCGTGATCGATCCGTCGCACTCCTTCACCGCGTCGAGAATCGCGATGATGCGGTCGAGCACCGAGACCGGTCGTCCCGCCGAAGCGGGAGCCGTGTTCCATTCGGCGAGACTCGTCATCGAGCATCCCCTCCCAACAGGTTGAATCGTCGTCGATCGCCCTTCGTGCTTCGAACGTACTAGTTAGTACAGAACGGTGCAATGCTCTACAGCACACCGGGCGGAGCAGGATGTCGGTCACCGAAGGAGGTGTCATGCGCACGTCGATCGCGACGGTCTGCCTGAGCGGCACGCTCGACGAGAAGCTCCTCGCGGCGCACGCAGCGGGCTTCGACGGGGTCGAGATCTTCGAGCCCGATCTCGTCGCGTCACCGGACTCCCCTGAGGCGATCCGCGGTCGTGCCGCCGAACTCGGGCTGTCGCTCGACCTGTACCAGCCGTTCCGCGATTTCGAGGGCGTGGGACCCGAACTGCTCGAGCAGAACCTCCACCGCGCCGCGGCGAAGTTCGCGCTGATGAACCGGCTCGGCATCGAGACGATGCTGCTGTGCAGCAACGTCGCGACGGCGCGCAGCGGTGACGAGCAGCTCGCCGCTGCCCAGCTGAGGCTGCTGGGCGGGGTCGCGGAGCAGTTCGGGGTGCGCGTCGCCTACGAGGCTCTCGCCTGGGGCCGCTTCGTCGACAGCTACGAGGCCGCGGCGCGCATCGTCCGCCTCGCGGACCATCCACGCATCGGCCTGTGCCTCGACAGCTTCCACATCCTCTCCAAGGGGCACAACCCCGAGGCCATCGAGACCATCGCCGCCGACCGGATCTTCTTCGTGCAGATGGCCGACGCCCCTCTGCTCTCCCTCGACGTGCTCTCCTGGAGCCGGCACCACCGCCTCTTCCCCGGCGAGGGCGCCTTCGACCTGGCCACCTTCATGGGACACCTCGTTCGCACGGGCTACGACGGCCCGGTCTCGCTGGAGGTCTTCAACGACACCTTCCGGCAGTCCGACCCCATCGCCACGGCCGTCGATGCGCGGCGGTCGCTCCGATGGCTGGAGCACGAGACCGCCGCAGCACTCGGAACCCGCGCCGGCGGCCGCGCCGCGCGGATGTCGACGGAGGCGCTCCCCGAGGTGGATCCCCCCGCCGACATCAACTACGTGGAGCTCCGCACCGGCGAGCTCGCCGAGCTGCGCCGGCTGCTGGCGCAGCTCGGCTTCCGCTCCCACGGGGAGCACCGCACGAAGGACGTCGAGCTCTGGACCCAGGGCGCTGCCCGCGTGGTGCTCGGCGCACCGGATTCGGCGCACGCACAGCCGACGGTGGCGGGAGTCGGCCTCTCGGTAGCGGACCCCGCGCTCGCGGCGCGACGGGCGCGGGAGCTCTTCTCTCCCGAGGTCCCCCGCGAGGAGGCTGCGGGCGAGGAGACCCTCGTCGGCGTCCGGGCGCCCGACGGGTCGGAGGTGTTCTTCGGCGTGGCGGGCGGCGCAGAGCCGAAGTGGGTGGGCGAGTTCCGCCCACCGGATGCCGCGGACGCCGCGCTGATCGATCGCGTGGACCACGTCAACCTCGCCCAGCCGTGGCAGCACTTCGATGCCGCCGTGCTGTTCTTCCGCTCAGTGCTGGACCTGTCCGCCGAAGCGACGATCGAGGTGGCCGCACCGGTCGGCCTCGTGCGCAGCCAGGTCCTCCACAGCTCCAACGGCGTCCTGCGCATCGCGCTGAATCTGGTGCCGTCCGGCGCCGCGGAGGACGCGATCCTGCCGCAGCACATCGCGTTCGCGACGCGAGACGCCCTCGCCCTCGCGAGGACGGCACGCGAACGCGGGTTCCAGCCGCTCGACATCCCCGCCAACTATTACGACGACCTCGAGGCGCGCTATCAGATCGACCCCGACCTGCTGGCCGAGCTCCGCGAGCTGAACGTCATGTACGACAGAGACGAATCCGGAGAGTTCTTGCACTTCTACACCCACCCCGTCGGCACGGTGTTCCTCGAGATCGTGGAGCGCCGGGAGGGCTACGCCGGGTACGGCGCCCTCAACGCACCGATCCGGCTCGCCGCCCAGTACCAGCATCGCCGCAACACGAGCCGGGGAGTCGACGCGTGATCCGACACGTCGCGGTGTTCCGGTTCGTGCCGGAGTTCACCGTCGCGCAGCGTGAGAGCTGGATGGCGATGCTGCGACGGCTGCCCGAGCAGATCCCGCAGCTGCGGAGCATGAGCGTCGGCACCGACGTGCTGGGCGGACCAGCCTCGCACGAGCTCGCAATCGTCGCCGACTTCGACGATCTCGACGGACTCGAGGCCTACACCCGGCATCCGGCGCACGTCGAGGTGCTGCGGGTGTCGGCTCCGGTGAAGGCGTCGCTCGCGACCGTCGACTTCGAGATCGCGGACCCGTCATGAACGACGGGACCGACGTGCGCGACCGGGACGGCGCCCGGCAGGACCGGCACTACCTCGTCGGCCTCATCGGCGAAGGCATCCAAGAGTCGTTGACTCCCCCGATGCACGAGGCGGAGGCGCGCGCGATGGGGCTCGAATACGAGTACCGCATCTTCGACCTCATCGAGCTCGGCCGGCCCGCCACCGACGTGGGGGCGCTCCTCGCCGAGGCGAGGGAGGCGGGGTTCGCCGCCATGAACATCACCCATCCGTGCAAGCAGCTCGTCCTCGATCTCGTCGACGAACTCGATACGGATGCTGCGAACCTGCGCGCCGTGAACCTCGTGGTGTTCGACGGGGATCGCCTCGTGGGCTACAACACCGACTGGATGGGCTATCGCGACGGTCTCGTCGTGGGTCTGCCCGGCGCCTCCCTCGACAGGGTCGTGCAGCTGGGCTGCGGCGGAGCGGGCGCGGCGACCGCGTACGCCCTGCTGTCCCTGGGCGCCAAAATGCTCCAGCTGTCGGACGTCGACCCGGCGCGGGCGCGGGACCTCGCCACGCGCATGGGAGCGCTGTTCCCGGAGCAGGACGTGTCCACCCTCACGTCCGGCGCGCTCCCGCAGGGCATCGCCGCCGCGACGGGAGTCGTCCACGCGACCCCGCTGGGGATGCTCCACCACCCCGGCGTCGCCTTCGACATCGACCTCCTGCGTCCGGGCACCTGGGTGTCCGACGTGGTGTACCGGCCACTCGAGACCGAGCTCATCCGGCAGGCGGGCCGGCGCGGGCACCCCGTCCTCCACGGCGGACCGATGGCCGTGGGCCAGGCCTGCGCCAGCCTCCGCATCATCACGGGTCTGGCTCCGGATCGTGAAAGAATGCAGCGGCACTTCCGTCTGCTCATCAGTGCCGAGGAGCAGGCAGGCGCGGGAAAGGGCGGGCTATGAGCGGTCAGCTGAGCGACGTGCGAGAGGGTGCGGGCACGGACAGGGCGGTGCGCACCCGCGGAGACATCCTGCGTGTCGCGACCGAGGAGTTCGCCGCGAACGGCTACGCCGGGGCGCGCGTGGACGAGATCGCGGCGCGCACGCGCACGACCAAGCGGATGATCTACTACTACTTCGGGTCGAAGGGGGGCTTGTACCTCGCGGTGCTGGAGCAGGTGTACGCGCAGATCCGCCGCGTCGAACGAGGCATTCAGATCGACGAGCTGTCGCCGGATGAGGCCCTGCGCACCATTGCGGAAGCCACGTACGACCACCACACGACCCATCCGGCTTTCATCCAGCTGGTCAGCATCGAGAACATCCATCGCGCCGAGCATCTGCGTCAGTCCGAGACCATCCTCCGAGAGAACGCGACGGCGATCACGCTGCTCGAAGACGTCATCGAGAGGGGCGTCGCAGCCGGCATCTTCCGCGACGACATCGACGCCGTCGACGTCCACATGGTCATCAGCGCCTACGCGTGCTTCCACGTCGCCAACCGGCACACGTTCGCGGCCATCTTCGACCGCGACATGCTCGATCCGGCACTCCAGGATTCGCACCGCCGGCTGATCGGCGACATGATCGTGGCCACGATGACCGATCGCGCCGCCGCGGACGCCGGCTCGCGAGAGGCGTCAGGCGGACGCCGCTCCGGCTGACGCCAGCCGGCGCGCCAGGGCAGTGGCGGCCGCGCGGACGGCGGGAGCGACCCTGTCCGGGTCGAAGCGGTCCGCACATCCCGACACCGACAGGGCGCCCGCCAGCCCGCCGCCGGGCGCGAACACCGCGATCGCCGTGCACGACAGACTCGCGGCGAACTCGCGCACCTCGGCGGCGAGCGAACCCCGGCGGATCTCGGCGAGCTGACGCTGCAGTTCGGCGGGATCCGTGATCGTCTGCGGCGTGCATGCCTCGAGACCCGAGCCGAGGACGTCGGTCACCTCCGCGGGCACCGCGTGTGCCAGCGCCGCCTTCCCGAGCGCCGTCGCGTGGACCGGCAGCCGCGCTCCGGTGCGGACGATCGGGGCCGCGGCGGAGGGGCTGCGCATGACCGCGATGCAGACCATCTCGCCGCCGTCCCGGATGGCCAGGTGGACGTTCTCGCCCGTTCGATTCCTGAGGTCCGCCATCACCGGCAGCGCGGCCATCCGGAGTTCGCGCGGCTGCTCCGCGAGCTGCCCGAGTTCGAAAAGGCGCAGCCCCAGATGGATGAGCCTGCCGTCGCGTTCGAGGTACCGCTGCCGGACCAGGGTGCTCACGAGTCGCGACACGGTCGACTTCGGAAGGCCGGCGCGGGTCGCGAGCTCCGAGATCCTCAGCCCGCTGTCCTCCTGGTCGAACGCCTCGAGGATGCGGGTCATGCGGTCGAGGACGCCCAGCCCGTCGTCGGCGGCGGAGGCCCGCATGGATCAGGCGACCTGGAGCGCCAGGCGGTGCGTCAGCGCGAGGGCGGCGTGGCGGACGAGCGGCGCCATCCGCTTCGGATCCATGTCCGTCACGGGGCCGGCCACCGAGATCGCCGCCACCGGCAGGCGGTCCGGCGACAGCACGGGGCTGGCGACGCCGACGACCCCGGCGAACGTCTCGCAGAGGTCGATCGCGACGAAGTCCGTCCGCACCGAGGTGAGTTCCTTCTCGAACGCGTGGCGCCGGTGCGGCTCGAGTCCGCCGATCACCTTCCCGAGGACGATGTCGTCCTGAGTGAAAGCCAGCACGGCCTTTCCGAGCGCTGTCGTCGCGGAGGGAACCCGGACTCCCGCGCGCGACGGCACCGGCCGCAGCCGGCCTCTCACGGAGACCACCGACAGCATGTCGCGCCCCTCGTGCACCGCGACGTTGAGATGCTCCCCGGTGGCGTTGAAGAGCTCCGCCAGCACCGGCAGCGCGGCCACGGTGAGACGACGGGGGGTGCTGGCGCGCGCGCCCAGCTCGAACAGCCGCAGCCCGATGACGACGCCCTCTTCGGAGCGTGTGAGATATCGCTGCCGGACGAGGTCGCCGACGAGACGCGACACGGTGGACTTCGGTATGCCCGTGGCCAGCGCGAGCTGGGTGATGGTCGTGGAGCCGTGCGACTCGCGGACCGTGTCGAGGATGGCGAGGATCCGGTCGAGCACGGACACCGGCTCGTCTCTGAGAGCGGATCGCATGAGTGCAGTATCCGTCGCCCCGGGATGCCCGGCAAGCGTTGACCGAATGACCGGGCCTTCGGTTCCGCTCAGTGGGACAGACGTCCGCCTTCGACCGCGAGCCGCACGGGAGGAAGTGACTCCGGCGGGGACGGGTGAGGGCCCGGACTCGTCGATTCGACGTGTCCGGGCCCTCATTTCGAGCTGTCTCAGACGGATGCTGCGGGTCAGGCCGCGCAGAAGGGCTTGATGCCCATCGCGCTCTCGAGACCCTCCATCACGTGCTGCTTGAAGAACTCGTCACCGGCGAGCGGTGCCGACGTCCATGCCGCGGCGTCGTGGCCGAGCGTGGTGAGCCACGCGCGTCCGCCGTCGTAGTACTGGCACCAGCTGACCGGGTGGGACTCTCCGTGGCCGGCCGGGGTGGCCTCGCTCGTCGCCTTGTCGACCTCGAGCAGGACGTTCACGAAGCTGGGGTACGGCACCAGGTTGTACCACTCGTCCTTGAACGCCCAGGTCGACGGCATGAAGGACGTCGACACGTCCTTGTTGTTGATCGTCTCGACCGTGCCGTCGCGGTTCGGCCCGTGGTTGTAGAAGTTCGCGCCGCCCAGCAGACCCTCGTAGTAGGGCCAGTGGTACTCGGCACCGAAGGCGTTGTGGATGCCGACGAAGCCGCCACCGCCGCGGATGTACTGCATCAGCGTCGTCTGGGCCGAGTCGTCGAGCGTGTCACGGTTGGAGCTGAGGAACACCACGGCCTGGTAGTTGTTCAGGCGGAACTGCGCCAGATCCTCGGTGTAGTCCACCGCGATCCCCCGCTCCTCTGCCCATGCCTTGAGCGCGGCCTGCGCGACGTTGTTGGCGTTCAGCGGCGGGTTCAGGCCGGGTCCGAGCGCGGTGCCCAGGTGTGCGTGCCGGGGACCCGCCGTGCGGCTCCAGATGAGGATGCGCTTCTGCTCGCCCTCCGTCCAGCCGTTGCCCCACTCGTTGTAGCAGGTGGGATCCGTGCCGCGGCAGACGCCGTAGTCCTTGATCTCGTCGAGGTAGATCTGACTCGCGGTGGCGGGCTGGCCACCGAGGCCGTTCCCGTTCCCCTTGCCGGGATTCATGGCCGCTCCCCCGACCACCAAGCCCGCGCCGAGCGCCGCCGCGGCGACGAGTGCGACTCCGGAGCGTATGAGCGATTTCATGTGATCTCCTTTGATCCGTTCGTGCTGGGACCTCGGGTGCGTCGTGCACGATCGCCCGGGTCGGCAGCGAATCTAGGCGCAGCGGATTCGGCGCGGCAACGCGCGTCCCACCCAGTAAGCCGAGGCGTCAGCCTCCGATGGGGTCGCGAGGGTGCCAGGCGGTGACGTGGACGGTCGTGCCGGGGATGATGTCCAGCGAGACATCCCAGGTGAGGCGGGTCGCGCCGGGATATGCCGCGGCCCAGAGACTGCGGGCGGCGAGCTGTCCGTGCACCGAATTGGCATCCCACCCGATGACGGCGGACACGGCGTCGCCCGGCTCGAGGGTGATCGGCGCCGGGCCGGGGTCTTGCGCCATGAACGAAGAACCGTGGTCGACTGTCACCTCCAGCAGGTGCCCGTTCTGGTCGCCGTAGGCGACATCCGGATACCCGTTGACGGTGCACGGCGCGTCCGAGGTGTTCACCAGTTGCAGCGTCTGTCCGCGGTGCCCCGTTGCGGCGTCGGCGGCCGGGGCCAGGATCGTCGTGTTCTCCGCCGTGCAGGCCCCGTCGGCGGGCGGGGCGCCGGCAGGTGCGACGGCCGGGACCGGGTCGCCGGCCGCGGCCGGATCGGGGGGTGCGGCGCCGTCCGGATCGGCGGCGGCCTGCGCGTCAGCCTGCTCCTGGCGCAGCTGTTCCTGCGCGGCGGCGTGGCCGGCCTGCGCGGCGAAGGGAAGAGCGATCGCCGCGACGACGGCGACGATGACCACTGCAATGGTGGACGTCGAGACTCGCGAGCGGCGCGGGGGCGCAGCATCCGTCCCCGCGCCCTGTTCCGTCTCGAAGCGCTGTCCGCTCCGCAGTCGCATCGTCACCAGAGCCGGGATCCATCCCACGAGGACCGCCCACCATACGGTGAGGGGTGCGGCACCCATGGTTCCGAGCGCGCCCCGGACTCCGAACCGACCGATCCAGACGAAGAAGTTCCCGAGGTCCAGGCTCGCGCCGATCAGGAACGCGCTGAGGATCGCGGCCAGCCAGCCTGCGGCGAACGTGAATCGCCCGCCGGGAGTGAGCCATGTGGCGAGCACGGCATACCCGGCGATGAGCGCGGCCGCGGTCAGCACCTGCACGATCACCGCCCAAAGAGCGGGCGGGCCGAACACGCCATAGCGCATCGGCGAGGGTATGAGCTGGCTCAGGGTCGCCAGGCTCCCACCCGCACCCTGCAGCACCAGCGGCGTCCAGCCGAACACGAACCACAAGACGGCGAGCACGGCGCCGCCGATCAGGCCACGACGCATCCTTCTCCTCTGATCGGTGACAAGCGAGATCGCGGGCCCTCTGACGGCTTCAGCCGCCCGGACCGGTCGGGTCGATCGGCGCGCCGTCGCCGTTCTCGGGCAGATCGCCGCGCTCGACGGGCGCTGTGGGACGCATGGGCGCGTCGGAGAAGAGCAGCTCGAGTTCGGCTGCCGACGGCACATGGACGGCCTGCGCTGCGGCCAGCAGATCGGCGCGGGGCGCATCCACCCCGCTCACGCGGACGAACGAGCCGTCCTGCACCGCGACGTACTCATGGGCGTCCCCCGCCGACCGATGCCACACGCCGTTCTTCTCCGTGCACGTCACCGCCGCATCGGCCGCCTCCTCGAGCGGGGTCGCCGCACACGTCTGGGGTGTGAACTCCCCTCGATCGGTGCGGATCGTCAGCATCCCGGCCGTGCTCGAGTTGAACCACGTCGCCGACATCCCGTCGGAGTTGCTCGGCCCGACCGACTGCGGCGCCAGGTCGTATCCGTCGACCGCGGTCGTGAAGACGAGTTCGGGCGCGATGCCGAGGCTGCTCGCACTCTCGGCGATGCGGGCCGGATCGGCGGAAGCCGGCTCCCCGTCGGCACCCGTCGCACACGCGGTGGCCGTGACCGCGATGGCGGCAGCGATCACCGTGCTCGCGGCCATGCGGGCGGACGTGGATCGACGCATGATCGGATCCTGCCATGCCCGGTCCGCTCCCGCATCTTCGAACCGCTGCCATTGAAAGACGAAAACTCATTCTGAACAGGGATTTTCATGGCGGTGGCGGTAGGAGTTGAGCCCATCCTGGGTGACATTTCGTGGATGTCTACGACCATGTCACCGTTGATCTTCTGCGGCTCTCGCCCTTTCGTTCATCCGCCTCAAGGGTGTTCGCTGACTCGACCCGCGTTCCGCACGCGAACGGGCCCGACACCGGACCCGACCCTGAGCGGACGACAATCAAGGGTTGCGAATCGCGCGCAGTCGCTGCGTTGCCGCCCCCGACGACGCTGGACGATGCTGGGAAGAGCCTCCGCAACAGGACACACCGCAGAGGCGTCTGGAGGATCCTGTGAGCAACACCGTCAGTCCCAACCTCGTGGAGGGTCGCTTCTCGACCGATGCGTCAGGTGACCCGATCGAGGTGCGCGACCCCGCGACCGGCGACCTCGTCGGGCTGGTCCCGGGGATGGGGCCGGTCGACGTCGATGCGGTGCTCGACGCCGCCGTGCGCGGCGCGAGGACGTGGCGCGCGACCGGGCCGATCGAGCGCGGTCGGGTGCTGCTCGACGCGGCGGCTCTCATTCGGAAGGATGCTGCGGACCTGACTGCGCTCATCGTCACCGAGATGGGCAAGACCACCGCCGAGGCGCGGGGCGAGGTGGGCAAGGCGGCCGAGTTCTTCGAGTACTACGGCGGACTCGGACGCGCGCCCTTCGGCGAGCTCATCCCCGACTCCCGCCCCGGCACCTTCGCGCTGCAGAAGCGCGAGCCGATCGGCGTCGTGCTGCTCATCACGCCGTGGAACGACCCGCTCCTCACCCCCGCCCGCAAGATGGCGCCCGCACTCATCTCGGGCAACGCCGTCGTGATCAAGCCCGCGACCGAGACGCCGCTCATCACGCTGCGGCTCGCCGAGATCCTGCACCGCGCGGGTGTGCCCGACGGCGTGCTGGGCACCGTGACCGGACGGGGCTTCGTCATCGGCGATGCGCTCGCGACCGACCGGCGGCTCGCAGCGGTGTCGTTCACCGGCTCGACCGTCGTCGGCCTGGACCTGCAGCGCAAGCTCGCGGGAAGCAGCATCCGTGTCCAGACCGAGATGGGCGGCAAGAACGCGGCTGTCGTGCTCGACGACGCCGACCTCGATCTCGTCGTTCCGGTGCTGATGGCCGGCGCGTTCGGGCAGGCCGGCCAGCGCTGCACGGCGACCAGCCGCCTCATCGTGCAGCGGGGCGTCGCGGCCGAGCTGCGGGCTCGGGTCGCGGCATCCGTCGAAGCCCTCCGCGTCGGAGCGGGTGGCGCCGATGGCATCGACGTCGGACCGGTGGTCAGCCGCGCCGCGCAGCGCGACATCGCGGACCGGGTGGATGCCGCGCTCGGCGAAGGCGCCACCGTCATCGCCCGCGCGGCGCTGGCCGACGGGCTCGCCGAGCGCGGCGCGTTCGTCGAGCCGGTGTTCGTGGCGTTCGACCGCGACAACAGCCTGTGGCGGGACGAGGTCTTCGGTCCGGTGCTCGGCATGATCGAGGTCGACACACTCGACGAGGCGATCGAAGCGGTCAACGACTCGCCGTACGGCCTCTCGAGCGCCGTCTACACGCGGAGTCTCGACGCCGCGTTCCGCTTCGTGGACGAGGTCGACACCGGGCAGGTCTCGGTCAATCAGCCGACGAGCGGGTGGGACATCCACCAGGCGTTCGGCGGGTTCAAGGAGTCGGGCTCGCCCTTCAAGGAGCAGGGCCTCGAGGCGCTGCGCTTCTACACGCGGGTGAAGACCGCGGCCGTGAGGACCCACTGATGGCCCTTCGACAGGCTCGGGGACCGGCGACCCGGCGGACCGGGATCATCGGCGGCGGCATCGTGGGCGTTGCCCTGGCCCGTGCCCTGAGCGCGCGGGGCGATGAGGTCACGGTGCTCGAGAAGGAGAGCCGGCTGTCGCAGCACCAGACCGGGCACAACTCCGGCGTCGTGCACGCGGGCCTGTACTACAAGCCGGGGTCGCTGAAGGCGACGCTGTGCGCGGCCGGGCGGGTGTCGATCCGGGAGTTCTGCGAAGAGAAGGGGCTGCCGTACCGGGAGGTCGGCAAGCTCGTGGTCGCGGTGGACGAGTCCGAACTCGACGCGCTGGCCGAGATCGAGCGGCGCTCGCTCCAGAACGGCGTGCCGGATCTGACCCGCATCGACGACGTCGAGCGGCTGCGCGAGATCGAGCCGCACGTCGCGGGTGTCGCGGCGGTGCACTCGCCGCGCACCGCGGTGGTGGACTACGCCAGCATCACCGAGGCGATGGCGCAGGACGTCCGCGCCGCGGGCGGCGAGGTGCGCCTCGGCCACGAGGTCACCGCGATGACGCTCGAGAACGGCCGGGTGCGAGTCGTCACGCCGGTGTCGGAGGACGTGTTCGACCGGGTCATCGTGTGCGCGGGGCTGCAGTCCGACGTGGTCGCGCGATTCGTCGGCGCCGATCCGTCGCCGAAGATCCTGCCGTTCCGCGGCGAGTACTGGGAGCTCGCACCGTCGCGGACCGACCTGGTGAAGGGCATGATCTACCCGGTGCCCGACCCCCGGTTCCCGTTCCTGGGCGTGCACTTCACGCGCGGCGTCTACGACAACGTGCACGTCGGCCCGAACGCGGTGCCGGCGCTCGCGCGCGAGGGGTACAACTGGCTGCAGTGGTCGGTGAAGGACACGTTCGAGTCCCTCCGCTGGCCGGGCGCGTGGCCGCTCGCGAAGCAGCACTGGCGGATGGGCGTCGACGAGATCTCCGGGTCGCTGATCAAGCCGCTGTACTTCCAGAAGGCGCGCCGGTTCATCCCCGAGCTGCGTTCGTCCGATCTCACCCACAAGCACGGCGCCGGCGTCCGCGCGCAGGCCTGGGGCCGCGCCGGCGAGCTCCTCGACGACTTCGCCGTCGACCAGGTCGGGCCCGTCACGCTGCTGCGCAACGCTCCGTCTCCCGCCGCGACGAGCTCGATCGCGATCGCCGAGTACGTCATCGACCACTACCTCGATGCGCCGCGCACCGGTTCGCCGGGGGCGACGACGGCGGCGACGGATGCTGCGCCCCCGGCCGCGCCCGTCGCGCAGACGTCGGCCGCGGCGAGGGCTGCGGGCTGAGGCATCCGTCATGCGCATCGTCGCCCTCTACGGCACCGAATCGGGCAATGCCGAAGCCGTCGCGGTCGGCATCGCGAAGGCCGTGCCCGGCGTCGAGGTGGTGAACATGGCCGACGCCGGCGTCGACGTCTTCGAGCCGGGAGCGCTGTACCTGATCTCGTGCGCGACGCACGGCGGCGGCGAGCTGCCCGGGTTCGCGCAGTTCCTGCACGACGACCTGCTCGACCTCGCCCCCGACCTCGGCGGCGTGTCGTACGCGATGTTCGGCCTCGGCGACACCTCGTACGACGAGCGCTACAACCGCGGGGCGCACGAGTTCGACGAGCTGCTGAACTCGCTCGGCGCGACGCGGGTCGGACCCTTCGGCGAGCACGACGTCATGACGCGCGCCGACCCTGCCGAGCTCGGCGTGGCGTGGGCGCAGGAGGTCCTCGCCGAGATCCGGCTATGACCGAGCACGCTCCCGGCGAAACGGCGAACGAACCGATGTCGGGTGCAGGACGAACACCCGATCTCGACCCGGGCACGCGGCGGATGCTGTGGCGATTCGCGCCGATGATCTACGGCCCCACGTTGCTGTTCGGACTCGCCGAGGGCGCACTGCTGCCGCTGCTGCCGGTGATCGCCGCATCCCTCGGCGCCGACCTCGCCCAAGCGGCGCTCATCGTCTCGGTGATCGTCGTTGCCAGGCTGATCGGCAACCTGCCCGCGGGGTGGCTGGTCGCGCGGATCGGCGAACGGCGCACGATGGCGATCGCCGGATGCCTCGCCCTGACCGGCGGCGTGGGCGTGCTGGTCGCGCCGGGCGTCGCGGTACTCGCGGCCGCGTCGTTCCTCATCGGCCTGTGCGCGTCGGCATTCGGGCTCGCACGGCACGCGTTCATGACGACGCGTGTGCCCCTGCGCTACCGCGCCCGGGCGCTGTCGGTACTGGGCGGCTCGTTCCGCCTCGGCATGTTCACGGGGCCGTTCATCGCGGCGGGGCTGCTCGCATGGTCGGGCTCGACGGACGCCGCAGTGTGGTTCTTCCTCGCGATGCTCGTGGCCCTCGTGGCGCTCGTCCTCGTCGGCAGCGACCCCGAGGAGCAGCTCGCGACCGAAGGGCTGCTGCCCTCCCACCCGCATGCCGCGCACCCTCCACGGCCGACTCGCACGCCAGCAGCCGCATCGGACGGGGTCTTCCCCACGATGTGGCGCCATCGCGGCGTGCTCGCGCGTGTGGGCCTGCCCGCAGCATCCCTGTCCGGACTCCGCCAGGCCCGCGTCTACCTGCTGCCGCTGTGGGGCGTCTCGCTGGGGCTCGATGCCGAAGCGATCGCTCTCATCGTCGGCCTGACCGGCGCCCTCGAGTTCGCGCTGTTCTACTCGAGCGGCCAGATCATGGACCGCTGGGGGCGGGTGTGGGCATGCGTGCCGGCGATGCTGATGATGGGCGGCGCGTTCGCCGGCCTCGCCTTCACACACGACCTCGACGCGGCGACCGCGTGGTTCGTCGCCGGGGCGGTCGTCGTGGGCGTCGGCAACGGGCTGTCAAGCGGCATCCTGATGACCCTCGGCGCCGACGTCGCTCCGCCCGCGGATCCGGCGCCGTTCCTCGGATCATGGCGGACGCTGACGGATGCTGGAGCCGCCGCCACCCCTCTCCTCATCGCCCTCATCACCGCCGCCACCTCGTTGCCGGCGGCGACCGCGGTCGTCGGCGGGGTCGGGCTCCTGGGCGCAATCGGGTTCGCGGTGTCGGTGCCGCGCTACGTGCCGCACGTCGCTCACGACCGCTGACTGCCGGCCCAACCGGTTCGCACGGCTCGAAGCGTCGCGTGCGTCACCGCGCACGACGGATCGCGTCAGCTGAATCCGGGCGCGGCAGAGTGACCGGTCGTCGAGCGCGCCGCGGGGGGGAGTCGGCGCGCTCGCCGACTGGTGGCTGGTCAGAGGGCGACGGCGACCGCGACCTCGGTCGGGGCGGCGGTCAGGCCGTTCAGTCCGTCGCGCAGCACCTGCACCGGCGCCCCGATGTTGTGGGCGGCGAGCGCCTCGCGCGATGCCCAGCGCTCGACGATCACGATCGTGCCGTCGTCGGCGAGGTGCGGGTCGTACTGCACGCAGCCGTCCTCGGCTCGGATGCCCTCGACTGCCGCGCGAACGGCGGCGGCAGCATCCGTGATCCTTTCCGGATCGGGATGGATGCGGGCCACCACCGTCACCGCTTCGCTCACGCCTCGTTCCCCCACACCATCGTCGCGAAGGTCTCGACGTGCTCGAGCTTCTTGCGCTGCTGCTCGATGCTGAGCGGAGCGTCGCGGTAGTGGATCGGCTGGAAACCGCGGTTGGGCAGCAGTCCGATGCGGTCGTAGTCGTGCTGGTCGAGCGCGACGTCGAGGCGCGCCATCACCGTGTCGACGTCCTCGAGCTCGGGGGCGAACGCGTCGACGATGCCGATGCCGATCTGCTTGTCGTCGGGCACGAGGGTCGGGAGGTTGCGCGCCACGACCGCGTCGGTATGGAACGGGAACGTGAACTTGTCGTAGTCCGACGCGAACAGCCGCTCGGCCCGCGCGACGTCGAGGTCTCCCGCAAGGTCGTCCTCCCAGCCGATCGTGAGGGCGACCTTCTGGTCCTCGTCCTTCTCGAGTCCGGCGACCACCGCGGCGTCGATCGAGAGGGCTTCGTCGAACGACATCTCGCCCACCTCGCCGCCGGCGAGGTAGGTGAAGTAGTCCGGGTTGTCGAACTGCACGAACTTCACGCCGATCTCGAACAGCAGCTCGAGCTCGTCGCGCAGCATCTCGGCGACCACGTCACCCACCGCGGCGGCGCCCGGGTACGCGCGCCGTGCGTCGGGGGTATAGGTGTGCGCCGCGATGTGGGCCGCCGAAGGCAGCTTCACCTTGACGGGGAACCCCGTGTGGTCGAGCAGGAACCGTGCCGCGTCCGTGGCGATCGGCTTGCGCTGCTTCAGCGGGCCGTCGACAGTCCAGGTGCCGAGGCCCGAGGGCTCCATCGCGTCGGGCACGCGGCTGAATCCCGCGACCGATTGCAGCACCGCGCTGCGGTAGTCGCCGTCGCGGAAGTTGCCGTCCGACAGGCACGAGAGCGTCAGGTGACGCTGGAAGGAGATGAACTCAAGGATCGCGTCGTCCTCGACCTGCTGGCGCTCCTCGGCGGTGATCTCGCCGGCGCGGAACTTCTTGCGCGCCTGCTGGATCGAGTCGGGTCGGACGTTGTCGCCGTGGTTGTCGATGCGGTACGAGAAGAGATTGGCCATCGTCGGCGCCTTCCTAGTGCTTGGGGTCGCCGGCGCCCTTGGCCCCGGCCCATTCGTCGAAGTCGGTCTCGTAGCCGAGCTCGGTGAGGATCGACTGCGCGAGGGCCTCGTCCTCCTGCGGCGTGCCGCCCGAGACGCCGACGCCGCCGACGAACTCGCCCTCGCGCTTGAGGGTCACGCCTCCGCCGGTCGCGACGATGGGGAACTGCCCGAGATCGCCGACCTTGCTGAAAAAGACCGGGTCGGACGTCGACCAGCCTTTGAGCATGCCGCTCGGGCGCTGCATGACGGCCGACGTGTACGCCTTCGACAGCGCGATGAGCGGGGTCATCGGGCGGGCGCCGTCGAACCGGCGGATGCTCACGATGAAGCCGCCCGAGTCGACGACGGCGATCGACAGCCCCTTGCCGAGCCGCAGCGCCTCCCGCTCGGCGACCACCATGATCTTCTCGGCGTCGTCCTGCATCACGTTCTTGGGCATTTCAGGCCTCCTTCTGTGCGGCGGCGCCCACGGCGACGGGCGCCAGGGCGTCGACGAGCTTCTTCACGGCTGCGTTGAACTGCTGGGGCCGTTCCCAGTACATGGAGTGCGGGGCATCCGGCACGATCTCGAGGAGCGACCCGTCGATCAGCTCGTGCGCCTTCGTCACCGTCGCGGGGCTCAGCACCGCGTCCTTCTCCCCCGCGAGGAACGCGACGCGGATGCCGGACCCGGCCACATCGGCGGGCGTCGGGCCGTCGCTGGAGAGGTTGCGGAGGTCCTGCATGCGGGCCTTGTTGAACGTGCCCATCTGCGTGAACAGGAAGGTCTTCGCGGCCTCCTCCTCACGGAACCGCTTCGTGAGGAGCCGGTCGATCACCGGGAGCTTCTCCGCCTCGGCGCGGTCCGCCTTCACGAGCGGCGTGACCTCGGGGGCGTCGATCCCCCCGAGCGAGTGCGCGAGGATCACGCCGCGCACGCGCTCGGGCACGCGCAGTGCTGCCTTGAGCGCGGCGGCCGCGCCGATGGACTGGCCGAGGAGCACAGCATCCGTCAGATCCGCATCCTCGATCACCGCGACGATGTCGCCGGGGAAGTTGAGGCTGTCATATGTCGCGTCGGCGTCGGAATTGCCGAAGCCTCGGAGGTCGAGCGTCACGATGGTGTGGCGGTCGCGCAGCGCCGCGACCTGCTGCCACCATGCGGCGTGGTGGCCGCCGGAGCCGTGCACGAAGACGATCGGCGATCCTTCGCCGTGCACCTCGTAGTAGATGGTCGTGCCGTTGTTGTCGACCGTAGGCATGCGTCCCTCCTCGGGGCAGGGTGGTTCGACCGGCCCGCCGCGGACGGCGAGCCGGTGAAGAAAGGTCAGGTCAGGCGGGGCGCTTGCCGTGGTAGACGAGCTCGATCATCGTGTGATCGGGGTCGTGGATGTAGCAGAACTTCGACTGGTTCTCGGGGCGCTCGACCGGACGCGTGTGGCGGATGCCGAGGCTGTCGAGGTGCCCGAGGAAGCCGTCCCAGTCCTCCACCTCCATGGCGAAGTGGTACGGCGCCATGCGGTCCATCTCCTCGACCGGCGTGAAGTGCAGGTCGAAGCGCCCCTTGGTCATGAGCACCACGCGGGTGTTGCTCTTGGGCATGACGCGCTTGAGGCCGAAGACCTTCGTGTACCACTCGACCGTCCGGTCGACGTTGGTCGTCGGGAAGTTGACGTGGTGGATGTACTTCGGCTCGATGCTGCGGCCCTGGTCGTCGAACTTCGGCTCGGGCAGGCTGAAGCCCTTCTCGACGTGGCTCGGACCGGCGGCGGGCTCGGGGGTCGCCTGGGTGGTGTCGGTGGTGCTCATGCGGGCACTCCCTCTCTGTCGGTGCCGGCGGCCTCGCCGACGCTGGTGTCGATGCGGACGCCCTCGGCGACCACGGTGTTGGTGAGCGTTCCGATCCCCGAGATCTCGATGTCGATGACGTCGCCGACATCCATCGGAGTGTTGCCGTCGGCTCCCATCCACAGCACGTCGCCGGGGTGGACGGTGATGTACTTCGTCATCTCGACGAGGAAGTCGTACGGGTCGAAGATCATGTCGCCGGTCTCGAACGATGCATCGACGACGCCGTTGCGCCGCACGGTCGTGATCGACTGCAGCGGATCGACGTCGGTCTCGATCCATGGGCCCATCGGCTTGAACGTGTCGGCGTTCTTGGCGCGCCAGAACGTGCGGTCGGCGTGCTGCCACTCGCGGGCGCTCACGTCGTTGCCGATCGTCCAGCCGAAGACGGCCGCCTTCGCCTCGTCGCGGGTCGCGTGGCGCAGGGTGCGACCGATCACCGCGACCACCTCGGCTTCGGTCTCGAAGCGCCCCTCGACGTCGGCCGGCTTCACGATCGCCGCGCCGTGGCCCACCAGCGCGCTCTGCGCGCGATACCCCACCTCTGGGTGCGGTCCGACCTTCACGGGGTCGTACCCCAGCTCTTCGTGGTGACGGTTGTGCGCCTTGTAGTTGAACCCGGCGGCGTAGAACGTGCCCGGCACGGCCGGCGGCAGCAGCACGACGGAGGAGAGCGGATGCTGCGCCCCCCGCTCATACGCCAGCCACGGGGCACTCGAGATCGCGATGACGACGTCGCCATCAACGATGCCCCAGAACTCATGGCCGTCCGCAGGCTCAGCGCGTTTCGACTCGCTTCGCTCGCTCAACGAGCGGGGGGCGGCTCGTACGTATCGCATCTCGACGATCCTCAGCGCAGCTTGTGCGAGACGCGCTTGGTGATGAGGTACGCCTGCACGCCCTCGGGACCGGACTCCCGGCCGAGGCCGCTCTCCTTCACTCCGCCGGACGGCGCCTCGGTGACCGAGCCGCCGCAGTGGTTGATCGAGAGGATGCCGGCCTCGAACCCGCGCGCGAGCACGTCGGCCGTCGACGCCGACTCGGTGAAGCCGTACGCCGCGAGGCCGAAGGGCAGCGAGTTCGCGATGCGGATCGCCTCGTCGAGATCGGTGAAGGTCGTGATCGGGGCGATGGGGCCGAACGGCTCCTCGCTCATCACCTCGGCGTCCAGCGGCACGTTCGTGAGAATCGTCGGCGCGTAGAAGCAGCCCTTCTCGCCGATGCGGTGCCCGCCGGTGGCGACGATCGCACCGTGGGCCACAGCATCCGTCACCAGTGCGTCGGTGGATTCGACGCGCCTGGCGTTGATGAGCGGGCCCATCGTGACGTCGTCGTCGAGGGGATCGCCCACGACGAGCGCCTCGGCCAGCCGCACCATCTCGGCGGTGAAGGCTTCGGCGATGGATTCGTGGACGAGGAAGCGGCTGGGTGACGTGCACACCTGTCCGGCGTTCGCCCATTTGGCCGCAGACGCGCGGCGCGCGGCCTGGATCGGGTCGGCGTCGGCCGCGACGATGACGGGAGCGTGGCCGCCGAGCTCCATGATCGTCGGCTTCATGAGTCCGCCGGCGCGGGCGTTGAGCTCCTTGCCGACCGGCACGGAGCCGGTGAACGCGATGAGGCGCGTGGTCGGCGAGTCGATGAGGTGCTCGGCGGTCTCGGCGCCGCGGCCGAAGACGAGGTTCAGCACGCCGGCCGGGAGGCCTGCGTCGTGGAACGCCTGCACCAGCGCGCACACCGTGGCGGGCACCTCCTGCGAGGCCTTGATCACGAGGGTGCAGCCGGCGGCGATGGCCGCGGACATCTTGCGCATCGGCGAGCCGGCGGGGAAGTTCCACGGCACGATCGCGCCGACGACGCCGACGGGCTCGTACCGCACCGTGAGCGACGTGTCGACGTCGGTCGGGATGATGCGGCCGTAGAGGCGCCGGGTCTCCTGCGCGCACCACTCGAGCGTGCCCGACACGCGCAGCACCTCGGTCGTGGCATCCTTCACCGGCTTGCCCTGCTCGACGGCCATGAGCCGGCCGATCTCGGGCGCCCGCTCGCGCAGCAGCGCGACGGTCTTCATGAGGATGCGCGCCTTCTCGAACGCCGACGTGTCGCGCCAAGCGGGGAACGCCCGGTCGGCGGCGGCGAGGGCGTCGTCGAGATCGGATGCCTCGGCCCGGGCGACGCGCCCGATCACCGAGTCGTCGACAGGGTTGAGCACCTCGAACGTGCGGCCCTGGGCGCCCTCGCGCCACTCGCCGTCGATGTAGAGGCCGAGCCGGGCGGTCGAGTAGATCTCGGCGGCGCGGGTCGTGGCATCCGTTCGCGTGTCGGCTGCGATGGTCATGGCAGGGCCGTTCCTTCCGACGTGTTGGGCACCGCGGACTCGCGGTTGGTCTCGAGCACCCAGATGTGGTGCGGCGGGGTCTCTTCGTGGACGCGCGTGGGGTACGAGTCGTCGACGCGGTCCATGTCGGCGGCGTACTCGACGCGGCCGCCGGCGGGGCAGTGCACGAAGCGGAAGACGTTCGAGCCGACCGTGTGCCGCCCGAGGCGGCGCGCTTCTCGCCACCCCTTCTGGATCATGTGGTTGCCGCCCTCGATCACATCGTCGAAGCCCGAGACCTCGAACGAGACGTGGTTCGTGCCGGCGCGGTCGGGACGGTGGCACAGCAGGAAGTTGTGCTGGTCGTCGTCGCCCTCGATCTGCATGAACACGCCCATCGGCTTGACGATGTCGACGGCGCGGAAGTTCAGGCGGTCGAGGTAGAAGTCGATCGCCTCGTCCCTTCCGGCCTTCGGGATGTTGAGCGCGACGTGGCACATGCGGATCGGACGGATGTCGGCGATCGGCGTGTGCGGCTGGTTCCAGCGCTCGATGTGGCCGCGGCTGTTGTAGCGGCGCGGGTCGTAGTCGACGTGCTCCGGCGCGGTGACGGCGAGCGCGAGCCCGAACCCCGTCTCGTCGTGCGTGTGGGCGACGCCGTTCTCGTCGACCGTGACCTCGCGGTCGGTGCGGAGATCGGCCACGAGCGCGTCGAGCGCCTCCTGCGTGTCGACGCCCCACACCACCTCGCGGATGCCGGACGTCGATTCGACGGATGCCGGAAGGCTCGGGTCGTCGATGCGCTTGAGCACGAGACGCTGGTCGACCTGCGTGGTGAGCACGACCTCGGCGTCGGTCTTCTCGACGAGCTCGAGGCCGAAATCGACGAAGAACCGCGCGCACTCCTCGAGGTCGTCGACGCCGTACACGACGGATTCGATGCGTTCGATCGACATGCGCTCAGGCCTCTCCGTGTGGGGTCGCGGTCGAGTCTGCGCCTTGTGCCGAGAGGGCGGGAGCCTCCGACGCGAACCCTTTCGTTGCGCGGTCTGCATGCAGGCCCGCGCGGATGCGGGCGAGGGCATCGACGGCCGACTCGGGCACGGGCGCGCCGTCGGCGCCGGCGTGCCACGCGCCCTCGACGAGCCCCGCCCACGAGGTGCGGAGCTTGCCGATGGTCTCGTCGGCGAGCGGCGTCGCGTCGATGCGGATCGCACGGCCGTCGGCCTCGTCGCGCTGTGACGTGATGTAGCCGCGGCCGCGCAGGTCACGCAGCGCCACGCTCACGTTGGCGCGCTGCAGGCCGCTGCCGTCAGCGATGTCGGAGGCCGAGCACCCGGGGTGGTTGTGCACGTAGCGCATCACCTGCCCCTGGGTCTGGGTCAGTGGTACGACAGGCGTCGTCTGCACCGCCCGGAGCTGGATCTCCCGCGCGATGTCGATCACCAGCTCGGCCAGCAGCCGGAACGTCGGATCCGTGTGGCGTGCGTCTTCGCTCATCAAGCCTCCTCGCCCGATTTGATTATCAAAACATAATCACTTTCGAGGCGCAAGAAGGTCCACACCGCGTCTTGGGGCGCGATTCGTCCGTCGGGGCGGGAATTGTGCGCCCCAATGGAGAATTCACGCCCCGAACCCCGCGGAGTCGGATGCCGCGGAGCATCCCGGCTCTTTCACGCCGTCGCGGCGGCGCGCGTGCGGAACCAGGCCGTCATGAAGTCGAGGAAGATGCGCACCCGCTCGGGCGTGCGTCCACCCGGCCCGTGCACGGCGTAGAGAGCACGCGCCGGCGGCTGGTGCTGGGGAAGCAGTTCGACGAGATCCCCCGTCGCCAGCCGGGCCTCGGCGGGGCGGCGCGGGATGAGGGCGATGCCGCATCCCTCCTCCAGGAGCTTCTCGATCACCAGGTACGAGTTGGCGATGACCGCAGCATCCTGCACCTTGAAGTGGATCGTGTCGGCGCCGGAGCCGAGCCGCCAGACCGGGTCGTTCGGATGCAGCAGGCAGAGGTGGTCGTTCAGCTCGGCGACCGTCTCGGGCGTGCCCTTGCGCCGCAGGTAGTCGGACGAGGCTGCGAGCACGAACGGCAGCTCGGAGACGCGGCGCACCAGCACGTTCGAGTCGCGCAGGTCGCGGGTGTGGAAGGCGACGTCGTACCCGCGGTCGAGGAAGTCGTAGTTCCGGTCCGACATGCCGCCGAGCTCGAAGCGCACCTGGATCTTCGGGTGCTCGCGCACGAACGCGGCGATCGCGTCACCGACCTCGAGGGTGCCGATCCACTTCGGGCAGATGATCGACAGCGTCCCCTCCGGCGCGTCGCGCGAACCCGAGAGCGAGGCATCCTCGTCGTCGATCTCGTCGAGGATGCGCTCGGCGAACTCGGCGTAGCGCTTCCCCGCCTCGGTGAGACTCACCGAGCGCGCCGTGCGGTTCACCAGTCGCACGCCGACCTGCCGCTCGAGATCGGCGACGTGGCGCGAGACCAGCGAGCCCGAGATCGCGAGCTCCCGCGCCGCAGCGCTGAAGCTCGACGACTTCGCGACGGTGACGAACGTCTTCATGACGACCAGACGATCCACGGCGACCTCCCCGTTCCCGACGACCGTCGTCGTGAACTGAATGGAGCCTACCTATGCACGATCTGCACAGCTCTATTCCGAGGTTGCAAGGATCGCAACCTCAGTCTGAAGACACCGCAGAACGGATTCTGCCGCCTGCCGTCAGACGACCGGCACGAGTCCTTCCGCATGAGCCTTGGCGAACGCCGCGCGTACGGCGCGCCGCTCGTCTCGTCCTGCGGGGTGCTGCGCGGGCGTCGCGCCGAGCAGCTTGCGCGTGTACGGATGCTGCGGATCGTCGAACACCCGAGCCGCCTCGGCGAACTCGACCAGCCGGCCGAGGCGCATGACCGCGATCCGGTCGGAGATATGCCGCACGATCTCGAGGTTGTGCCCGATGAACAGGTAACTCATGCCCGTCTCCGCCTGCAGATCGACGAGCAGGTTGATGATCTGGTTCTGCGTCGACAGGTCGAGCGCGCTCAGCGCCTCGTCGCAGACGACCAGGCGCGGTTTGAGCACGAGCGCGCGAGCGATGGCGACGCGCTGCTGCTGGCCGCCCGACAACTCGCTGGGGTAGCGCTCGAGATGCGCGCGGGTCAGGCCGACGTGGTCGAACGTCTCGGCGGCGATGCGCTCGCGTTCCGCCGGGTTGCCCATGCCGTGCCGCTTGAGGGCGGAGGTGACGGCCATCGACGCCGGCTGCCTCGGGTTCAGCGACATCGACGGGTCTTGGAAGACCGCCTGCACGTCGCGTCGGTACGACAGGGGCGTCCGGCGGCCGAGACCGAGGACGTCGGTTCCGTCGAAGCTGATCGCGCCCGCCGACGGCTTCAGCAGGCGGAGGATCGCGCGCCCGACGGTCGATTTCCCCGAACCGGACTCGCCGACGAGGCCCACCGTCTCCCCGGGCAGGATGTCGAACGTCACGTCCTCGACGACGTTCTTCCGCTCCTTGCGGAAGATGCTGCGGGCCTCGTAGCTGATCGACAGATCCGTGACCTCGAGCAGCGGCGTCCGCCCCGCTTCGGGCCGGGCGTCGGCGACGGGGGTGCTCAGCTCGGTCTTCACCGTGCCACCTCCTTGGTGGGACGCGGCCGTCGTTCGCGTGCGGCGAGAAGCGACTTCGTATATGGATGCTGCGGCTCATCGAACAGCGCCGCCGCAGAATCGGTGACCTCGACCAGTTCGCCCTGGTACATGACGGCAGCACGGTCGCACGCCTCCGCCACGACACCCATATCGTGGGTGATCAGCAGGATCGCCATGCCGTACTCATCGCGGAGGTCGAGCAGCAGGTCGAGGACCTGCGCCTGAGTCGTGACGTCCAGCGCACTGGTGGCCTCGTCGGCCACCATCAGCTCCGGGCGCGACGCGAGGGCGATGGCGATGGCGACGCGCTGGGCCATGCCGCCCGAGAACTGGTGGGGGTAGTGGTGGAGCCGGGTCTCGGGGTCTTTCACCCCGACGCGATCGAGAAGTTCGATCGATCGCGCGCGGACCTCCGACTTCGAGAGGTGGAAATGCGCTCGGAGGGGTTCTGCCAGCTGCTTGCCGATCGTGTGCACCGGCGAGAGTGCGGCCATCGGGTCCTGGAACACGGCCGCGATCTTGCTTCCTCGCACGCCGCGCAGCTGCTTCTCGGACTTTCCGACGAGGTCGACGCCGTCGAGCAGGATCGAGCCGTGCGAGACGCCGATGCCGGGTGCGAGCAGACCCAGCACCGCACGGGCGAACGTCGACTTGCCCGATCCGGACTCGCCGATGAGTCCGACGATCTCACCGCGGCCGATGCTGAGCGACGCGCCCTTGACGAGTTCGACGGCGCCCTTCTCGACGCTCTGGAACTCGATGTGCAGGTCGCGCACCTCCAGCACGTTGCCGGCATCGGCCGGCGCGAGCGCGGCATCCTCGTCGTCGCGCACGATCGGCGCGACGACGACGCCCTCCGGCACGCCGGCCGGTCCGGTCGGTGTGAGGAATCCGCCGGCGTCGGCGGCCGCGACCGCCCCGGCGGCGGGCCCCTCGACGAGCGCCGCCTGCGCGACGTTGTCGGCGATCTTCTTCGGGCGGCGGAACGGCTTGCGGCGGCCGACGCCGAGCGCCTCGTTGAGTCCGTCGCCGATGACGTTGAAGGCGAGCACGGTGAGGACGATCACGACGCCCGGCGGGATCGCCATGAACGGCTGCACCGCGAGCTTCGCCGCGGCGACGCCGAGCAGGCCGCCCCACGAAGGCACGGCGGACTCCAGCCCGATCCCGAGGAAGCTCAGGGCCGACTCGATGATGATCGCCGTGCCCGTCATGATCGCCGCCTGCACGATGAGGGGCGAGGCGAGGTTCGGCAGCACCTGCTTGAAGACGATCGAGCTCTCTCGCAGACCGCTGACGCGTGCGGCATCGACGTAGAGCTTGCTGCGCTCCGCCATCGTGATCGCGCGCGCCATGCGGGCGAAGTTCATGCAGAACATGAGACCGATAGCCAGCAGCAACGGCGCGAGCCCTCGCCCGAGGATCGAGATGACCGCGAAGGCGACGAGGATGCCCGGCATGGCGTCGAAGACGTCGACGAACCGGGTGCCGACGCGGTCGGTCCAGCCGCCCCGGAATCCGAGGAGCAGGCCGATCGGCACGCCGATGAGCATGGCGACGATGACGGCCCCGAAGCCGACGGCGAGTGCGACGCGTGCGCCGTAGATGATGCGGCTGAGTGTGTCACGGCCGTTCTCGTCGGTGCCCAGCCAGTGCTCGGGCGACGGACCCTGGAGCACGTTCATGAAGTCGTTCTCGAGCGGGTCGTAGGGCGCGAGCCAGGGGGCGAACACCGCCCACACGACCACGACGAGGAGCCAGGCGAGCGCGATGAGCGTGAGCGGCTGCCGCAGCAGCCGGCGCACCACCTTGGCGCCCTGCTTCTGGTCCCGGGCCGTCGTCTTGATCGCGACGGTCTTGCCGTACTGCGTGTCGGTCATGCGGGTCGGGCCTTCGGGTTGATGAGTCCGTACGAGATGTCGAGGACCATGTTGACGAGGATGACGATGACGCCGATGATGAGCGCCACGCCCTGGACCACCGGGAAGTCCTTCGCCAGGACGCTCTGCAGCATGAGCGTGCCGAGCCCGGGGAAGCTGAAGACCTTCTCCATGACCAGGCTGACGCCGAAGAGCACGCCGACCGCGAGGCCGATCGCGGCGAGCGCCGGCACGAGCGAGTTCTTGAACGCGTACGTCCACAGGATCCGTCTCCGGGAGACACCCGCCGCCACCATCGTGTCGATGTAGCGGGAGCTCAGCGCCTCGGCGACCGCGGTGCGCGTCTGGCGCGCGATGAGGGCCGACGTGCCGATGCCGAGGGCGATCGCCGGGAGGACCAGACCCGCGAGCCATTTGCTGACGTCCTGAGACGGCGGCGTCCAGGCGAGGACGGGAGCCACGTGCAGCTGGATGACGAACACGACCACGAGGATCTGGCCGAGCCAGAACTCGGGGACGGACTGCATGAACGCGGTCAGGCCGGTCACGGCCCGGTCGCGGGGCTGGCCTGCCCTGATGCCCGCGAAGATTCCGAGGCCCATGCCGACGATCACCGCCACGACGAGTCCGCCCACCACCAGTGAGAGCGTCGCGGGCAGGCGCTGGGTGATCATGTCGGTCACCGGCTGACCGGAGAGCAGGGACGTGCCCAGGTCGCCCTGGACCGCCGCGGCGTACCAGTCGAAGAGCCGGACGAGGAACGGCTGGTCGAGGCCGAGATGCGCCTCCACCTCGGCGATGGCCTCCGGTGTCGCGGCGGCATCACCGAGGATGGCCGCCGCGACACTGCCGGGCACGAGATACGTGAGGGAGAAGACCAGCAGCGAGACGATGAGCAGCTGCGGGACGGCGAGGACGAGCCGGTAGCCGATGAGCTTCAGCATGTCGGCGTGCTCCGACCTGTCGTTCGCCGTCCCATGGTGCTGCTTCCTTACTCTTGCGGGTCTGTCTCGTCGGTGCGCCGCCTCGGCGGCGCGGGTGGGCTTACTCGGAGACCACCGGGTACACGGTGCGGTAGTCGATCAGATTGATCATGTACGGCTGGGTGGACTCCTGCACACCGGCGACGGTGTCGGTGTTCCAGCCGATGCGCTGACCACCGACGGCGAACCCGCACGCGAGCGCCTCGTCGTCGATGATGATCTTCATGACCTCCTGCCAGAGGGCGTCGGCCTCCTCCGAGCTGCCGGCCGCCTTCGCGGCATCCGCGGCCGCCTTGAGCTCCGGGCTCTCGTACTTCGACGGGTTCTGACGCGCGGTCGACGCGAACCAGCTGGAGTACCAGTCGAACGGCGTGATCTCGGGGTTCTGGCCGATGCCGAGCGCGTACTTTCCGGTGTTCCAGGTCGACTGGAAGTCGGGGACCGCGAGATCCTGCACCGTGATGTTCACGCCGTCGAGCTGGTTCATCTGGTCGGCGAAGAACTCGATCTGCCCCTTGAGGAACGGAGCGGCCGGGAAGGTCGCCTCGACGGTCGCGTCGCCCAGCAGGTCGGCCGCCTCGTCGAGATCGGCGGGGTAGCCGACGATGTCGGGGTTGTAGCCGACCTCGCCCTCGAGGAAGTGCTGGTTCGGCACCTCGAGCGTCATGGGGTCGTACTGCTGGTACGCCTCCATATCGAGCGTCGAGCAGACGGCCTTGCGCACGTCGACGTCGCCGAAGACCCCGCCGGGAGCACGGTCGAAGAAGACGACGTTGTTGCGGACGGCGTTGTAGTCGTACCAGTCGATGTTCTCGACGCCCTCGATGCGCGAGAACTGGTCGTTCTCGACGTCGGTGACGTCGAGCTCGTCACCGAGCAGACCCGCGACGGCCGACGTGTCGTCGGCGATCGCGTACAGCTCGACGTTCTCGAAGTACACCGGGTCGCCCCAGTAGTCCTCGTTGAGGGTGAACGCCCACTTCGTGCCGTCGACCGAGTTCGCGGCGTCGTACTTCCAGGGGCCGGTGCCGACGGGCTCGGTGAGCACGGTGCCGTCCGCGATCGCCGTCGGGCTGGCGATCAGCACGTTGTTCCGCGTCAGCATCGTGAGGAACGTCGGCGCCGGGAACTTGAAGTTGATCTTGGCGGTGTACTCATCGACGATGTCGATCGATGCGACCGCCTGCAGCGGGCCGGAATAGGCGCCGGGGTTGTCGCGGACGTACTCGAGGTTGGCCTTGACGGCCTCGGCGTTGAACGGCGTGCCGTCGTGGAACGTCACGTCGTCGCGCAGCGTGAGGGTGAGGGCCATCGGCTCTTCGACCCACTCGGTGGCGAGGTTCGGCAGGATCTCGTTGTTGTCGCCGAGCAGCACGAGCGACTCGTACGGCACGTAGTAGTAGCCGGGCTCGATGCGAGCGCCGGGCGCCCAGCTGCTGGGCGCGGAGCCCCAGTTGATGCGCAGCGTGCCGGTCGGCTCGCTCGGCGGGCCGGACGTCGCGGTGCTGGTCGGGGCGGCTTCGCCACCTCCGCCGGAGCAGCCGGCGAGCATCGCGCCGACGACCACCAGCGGGACCACCACCTTCATCCATCGCTTCTCAAGTGCCATGTGGGACGCCTCCTCGCGTCACTGTCGAGCGCTTCTGCACGCTCGGATCTGGGCTAGAACACCCGCCTTGGTGCTCGGGTCCTGCCACGGTACATACGGGTCCGCGAATGGACCCAGACCCCAACAGGCAAGCTAACCGTGCATGATCTGCGGGGTCCTCACCCTGCCCCTCGCGCCCATCGGGAACGAGCGCGAGCCTCGACGCTAACAGGCCACCGCGCACCCGCCCGAAGCATGCGGCGAACATCTCGCCGCAGCATCCGTTCGGTCTCTTGGCAGGTGGTTTCAGCTGACTTACACTTCTCCATACATCTGGGACTCTGCGACATCCGATTCGCAACCCGAGGCAAAGGAGCCGCACATGGCATGGGAGTTCGTGAGCCTGCAGCAGGGCATCGACGAGGCCGGATCGCCGATCCGCCTGCTCTGGAAGCCGGGTTCGGATCCGTGGAAGCCGCCGGTCGTCGAGGACGAGTACGCCGGCTGGGGTGTGGAGCAGACCGCCTGGCGCACTCAGGTCACGCTGTCCGACCTTTCGTTCCACATGTCCGACACGTTCCTGCGCGGCCCCGACGCGCGGCGCCTGCTCGGCGAGGTCAGCGCCAACAACGTCGAGAACTTCGAGATCGGGCAGGCGAAGCAGTTCGTGCCCGTGGCCGCGGACGGCAACATCATCACCGACGGCATCCTGCTGCGCGACGGCGAGGAGTCGTTCGTGCTCAGCGGCGTCCCTGCGGCGCAGAACTGGGTCACGGCGCACGCGGCGGCCGGCGGCTACGACGTCGAGTTCGAGACCGACGGCTCGATGGAGTTCCGCTTCGGCGAGCAGCCGCGGCTCTTCCGCCTGCAGGTGCAGGGACCCCGCGCGCTG
The DNA here is from genome assembly GCF_042793475.1 of Microbacterium sp. NPDC056569. Classification (NCBI taxonomy): domain Bacteria; kingdom Bacillati; phylum Actinomycetota; class Actinomycetes; order Micrococcales; family Microbacteriaceae; genus Microbacterium; species Microbacterium sp. NPDC056569. The sequence continues at coordinate 459,743 of NZ_JBHTUV010000001.1, forward strand.
GATGTCGTCCACAAGGCGTTCGGCGGGCCCCTGCCCGAGACGAAGTTCTTCCACTCGACACCCGTCACGCTCGCCGGTCGCTCGTTCCGGGCGCTGCGGCACGGCATGGCGGGCCAGGCGGGCTACGAGTTCATCGGCGACTACGCCGACCACGACGCCGTGAAGGAGGCCCTCACCGCCGCCGGTGAGGAGTTCGGCATCTCGCTCGTGGGCGCGCTGTCGTACGCGACGAACGGCATCGAGAGCGGCTGGATCCCCACGCCGACGCCGGCGATCTATACGGATCCGACCCTCGCCGACTACCGTCAGCGCCTCGGCCTGTTCACCTACGAGGGACAGAACCCGCTGTACGGCTCGTTCTACTCCGACCGCATCGAGGACTACTACACGTCGCCGTGGGAGCTGGGCTACGGCCGCTCGATCTCGTTCAACCACGACTTCATCGGCCGCGACGCCTTGATGGCGGCAAAGGATCAGGTGCACCGCACCAAGGTGACCCTCGAGCTCGACGCCGATGACGTCCGCGCGCTCGGCGCCGACGACGCGTACCTCAACAACTACGGCCGCCAGCGCATCGAGACCGGCGACGACCTGGTGGGCACGACCTTCCAGGCAGCCCGCATCGCGCCGCTCGGCAAGGTGCTTGCGCTGTCCCTCATCGACACGGCGCACGCCGCGCCCGGCACGCGGGTCGAGGTGGTGTGGGGCGACCACCCCGGCCACGGCACCGATCCCGACGCCGACCTCGGGTTCCCGCGCATCCGCGCTACCGTGCAGCCCGCGCCGTACAACGAGTACGCCCGCACCACCTACCGGAAGGACTGACGGATGCCGCAGTCCCCCGCCGACCAACGCGAGAGGTACGACCGCCTCAAGGCCGATCCGCAAGGTGCCTTCGACCGTGAGCGGCCGGCGATCTTCAGCCCGGCCGCTGCGGCGCAGGACGAGGGCAACGGCCGCAGCACGGTCAAGCGCTTCGGGCCGTTGTACCTTCCCAGCGAGTACACCCACTGGGCGGAGGAGGCGGCCGCCCACGTGGAGTCGGCGTATCTCGGCGACTGGTCTTCGCTCGCCAAAGTGCGCGTGGCAGGGCCTGAGGCGCTGTCGTTCCTCGGCTGGCTCGGCATGAACGACCTGTCGCGGTTCGAGCTCGGGCAGGTCAAGCACCACGTGCAGCTCGACGAGCACGGGTGGGTCGCCTCCGAGGGCATCCTGCTGCGGCTCGCCGACGACGAGTTCCTGTACACGGCGGGGTCGGGCGACTGGCTCCTCTGGCGGCTTAGCCAAGGGGAATGGAAGGCCGCCGCCGACGACATCAGCCCGGACCTCTTCATCTTCGGCGTGCAGGGTCCGCGCTCGATCCACGTGCTGGAGCGTGTGCTGGACGAGTCGCTGCGTGACCTGCGCTTCAACCGGAGCCGTCCTGCCCGCCTCGGCGGGACGGAGGTGCGGGTGCTGCGGACGGGCATCTCGGGCGAGCTCGGCTACGAGGTGCACGGTCCGGCGGATGCTGCCGACGACGTGTGGCGGGCGATCCGCGACGCCGGCGCCGACGCGGACCTCAGGCAGCTGGGCCTCCGCGCGCAGCCGGTGCAGCACATCGAGGCCGGCATCGCGACGAACGGCCTGGACTACTTCCCTGCCGCGGCCATCACTCCCGGCGCAGCATGGCAGTTCACGCAAGGCGGGATCGAGGGAAGCTTCGTGCCCACCGGAGGGTTCACGGACTACTTCCGCAAGCCGGTCGAGCTGGGTTGGCAGGTGCGCGGCGAGTTCACGCACGACTTCCTCGGCAAGGACGCGCTCCTGGCCGATCTGGCGGCAGGCGAGCCCACGCGGGTGCTCGCCGGGCTCGTCTGGAACGCCGAGGACGTGGCATCCGTCCTCACCGCCTTCCTGGATGACGGGCCGCTGCCCGAGCCGATGGAGCTGCCGCGCGTCGCGGGGCCTGCGTTCGACACGGTGCGGAAGGACGGCGCGGTCGTGGGCGTCGCAACGGGCCGCACCGTGAGTCCGACACTCCGGCAGATGATCTCGCTCGTGACGATCGCACGGGAGCACAGCGCGCCCGGCACCGAGGTGGTCGTGGTGTGGGGTCGCCCGGGCACGCCACAGCGCGAGATCCGCGCGACGGTCGCCTCACTGCCGTTCAAACCCGACAATCGCCGCGTCGACGTGTCGCAGCTCTAGCTGTAGCCGGCGGGGAACGCGAGAAGGGCCGGGAACCGTGGTTCCCGGCCCTTATCGCCTGAGCGTCAGGCAACGCCGACGGCCGCCACCTGCCGGTTGCCCGAGCCTTCGGTGGTCTCGGAGAACGGCCGCGCGATCACGGTGGCGCGCACCGTGGTCTGCGTGTGGCGCTCGTAGAACGGGCTGTCGACGCTGCCGGCGGGCTCGCCCCACGTGAGCTCGACCTCGTCGCCGACCTGCGCCTCCTCGTCGAGCGAGCCGAGCGAGATCCAACTCCGGGTGTTCGACGAGTAGGTCGTCAGGTTCATGTTGCCGACGTGGGCGCCGGCCTTTTCGACCCGATCGAACTGCGTCGCGGTGTACGTCGCGAACGGCATCTCGAGGTGCTTGAAGCGGTCCGCGCCTTCGTTGTACATGCTCGCGAAGATGCGTGCGACGTCGTCCCTGTTCCACTCGACCCACGCCTTGCGGCGGTGCGGCTCGTCGATGCGGGCCTCGAGCGCCTCGCGGCCGATGAAATCGTGGTCGAACTTCGCGATGTGGGTGTAGCCGAGGTCCCACGGCGTCACGTAGTAGTCCTCGATGCGCTCCGACACGAAGCTGCCGGCGATGGCGAGCGTGCCCTCGAACGAGCGCGCGTTCTGCCACTCGCGGAACGGCTTCATCTCGGGCTGCGAGTACACGGCGGGCAGCGTGTTGGCGATCCAGCCGGACTCGGTGGCGACCGACGCGTAGGCCCGGCCGCCGATCTGGGTGATGCCGAACTCGGCGCCGGCCTCGAGGAGCGTCTCACGGACGCCCTGGAGCTCTTCGTACGGCCCGAAGAACTCGAGCCCGGGGAACCCCGACATCCGGTGGTTCAGCGCGGTGGTCTCGTACTTCCCGATCCTGAACTTGCCCATGTGGAAGAACTTGATCTCGGGCATGGGTCCGCCGTTGACCTTCTCGAAGATCTCGCCGGCAGTCGGTCCCTGCAGCTGCAGGCGGTAGTACTCGCGGTTGGGGTTGAGCACGAAGCGCTCGTCCTTGCGGACGGTGACGTTCCAGTCGCCGGTCTCGGCGTGGAACTGCACCCAGTTGAGCGCCGGCGGCCGCCCGACGATGCGGACCAGCTGCTCGCCGAGGCAGAACAGGATCGCATCCCCGACCATGTTGCCGTCGTGGCCGACCGCGATGAGCTGCTTCGCCTTCATCGGGCCGAAGTTGCGGAAGCTGTTCGCACCGATGTGCTCAAGCAGCCGGAACACGTCCGGTCCTTGGACGATGAGGTCGGGCATGTGCAGCGACAGGTCCATGAGTGCGGCCGTCGAGCGCCACGATTCCTGCTCGTCACGCCAATTGGTGAACTCCGGCTTCACCGGAAAGGCGTACGCACCGGAGCGTCCGCTGCGCAGGAGCTGGAGCGGCCCGCCGGCCTTCTGGATCTCGTCTTCGAGACTGGGCATGCTTATTCGCTTTCTTCCACGACCCGCCTCGATGCGGGTCTGATCCGACAGTATCAGTCATCTGTAAACATGTCATTCCCCTTCAATGATTGGAATTCCTGATAATGTGAACCGGTAGCGCAAGGAGGCGACATGGTGCTGAACGAGCCGGAGCGGCCATCGGAGTGGCTGGGCGGCATCCCCTACCGTCTGTGGCGGGCGAATCAGGCCCTGCATCGCCGGGTGGTCGAGGCGATCGACGACCTCGGTCTCACCGTCACCCAGCTCGGCATCATGGTGCACCTCGACGAGCTCGGTCACATGTCGGCGTCCGACCTCGCCCGCCTGTTCCGCCTCACTCCGCAGAGCACGACGACAGCGCTCAACCGCCTCGAGGCCGAGGAATGGGTGCGGCGCGTCCCGCACCCGATCCACCGCCGCGTCATCTGGTACGAGGTCACGCCCGAGGGCCTCAAGGTCGCCGACGAGGGCCGCCAGCGCGTCGCCGCGGTGAACCGCGAGGTCGAGGCCGCCCTGGGCGACGTCGACCAGGCGGCGCTGTCGGCCGCACTGCACCTCATCACGTCGACCTTCGACGAGGAGGTGCCCACCGGCACCATGTGGCCGGTGCGCTGACCCTCGACGACGGATGGGGAGACGGATGCCGCGGCCCGCAGCATCCCGCTTCCCCCGGCAACACGAGTCAGGCGTGCCCGGCACTCCAGCCGGCGTCGACCAGCTCGCGCGACTCGGGCGCCACGCTCCGTTCGGCGGCAGCGACGACGTTCGCGACGAGCATGGCCCGCGTCATCGGGCCGACGCCGCCCGGATTGGGCGAGATCCACCCCGCGACGGCCGCCACGTCCGGGTCGATGTCGCCGGCGAGCTTCGCCTTGCCCGACGCTGTCGTGCCCACTCGCGTGACTCCCACGTCGAGCACCGCGGCGCCGGGGCGGACCCACTCCGGCCGCACGAAGTGCGGCACCCCGAGGGCCGCGACGACGATGTCGGCGCGACGCACCTGGTCGGCGATGTCGGGCGTGCGCGAGTGCGTCAGCGTCACGGTCGCGTCGATCCCGCGGCGCGACAGCAGCAGCCCGAGCGGCCGCCCGACGGTGATGCCGCGGCCGATCACGGTGACATGCTTGCCTGCGGTCGCGACGCCGTTGCGTGTGAGCAGCTCGACGATCCCGACGGGCGTGCACGGCAGCGGCACGGTGTCGTCCGATGCGTCGACGTCGAGCACGAGACGTCCGAGGTTGGCGGGGTGGAGGCCGTCGGCGTCCTTGGCGGGATCGATGAGGGCGATGATGGCGTTCTCGTCGATGCCTGCGGGGAGCGGCAGCTGCACGATGAACCCGGTGACGGCCGGGTCCGCGTTCAGCGCGCGCACTGCCTGCGCGATCTCGGCCTGCGTGGCGGTCGCGGGCAGGTCGACGGCGATGGACTCGACACCGACTTCGGCGCAGTCGCGGTGCTTGCCGGTGACGTACGAGCGCGATCCGGGGTCGTCGCCGACGAGCAGCGTCCCGAGGCCGGGCACGACGCCTCGCTCGCGGAGGGCGCGCACGCGTTCCGTGAGCTCTTCCTTGACGGCGGCGGCGGTGGCGACTCCGTCCAGCACGATGGCGGTCATGTCTCTCCGATCGGTGGGGTAAGGGCTGTCAGAGACGCGCAAGCGCGTCGATGTCTTCGAGGAAGTCGCGCACGGCGCTCTTCGACACCGTCGCGCGGGTCGAGCGCAACGCGCGCTGGTAGTGGCGGGTCTCGAGCAGAACCGGCGACTCGTCGACGTCAGGAAGCACGATCGCTCCCGTCGTCGTCGCGACCGGAGCGCCCTGCAGCGCGCCGGCGAGCGCGTCCTGCGCGGCCCGACGCACCGCGTACTCGATGTCGGCGGGCGTGAGTCCCTCGCTCGCGTCCACGAGGGCGTCGAGGTCGATCCCGTCCACCACGCCCGCGGGCACGTAGCGGATCCAGATCGCGCGCCGGGCGTCGGCATCCGGCAATCCGATCGGCAGCACGTAGTCGAACCGGCCGTGGCGCAGGAACGCCGCGTCGAGCGCACGAACGAAGTTCGTGGCGCAGATCAGGAGGCGCCCTTCGAGCTCACGGAACTCCGACAGCAGCTTCAGGAGCTCGTTCGTCACGCCCTGCGTGGGAGAGGGCGGGTCGCCGCGCCGCCGCGAGGCGATCTCCTCCACCTCGTCGATGAACACGACAGCGTGCTCGAGCTCGGCGATCACCTCGAACGTCTGGCGCAGCGCCGCCGGCAGTCCCGCGGGCGAGTCCGCGAGCCGCGAGGGGAACACCTCGACGAAGGGCCAGCCCAGGCGCGAGGCGACGGCCTTCGCGAACGTCGTCTTGCCGGTGCCCGGCGGCCCGAAGAGCATGACGGCGCGCGGGGGGAGCACGCCGTACCGGGCCGCGAGCTCGGGGTGCGCGAGCGGTGTGACGAGGCGTTCCTCGAGCAGCAGCTTCTCGCGTGCCATCCCCGCGACGTTGTGCCAGAGCCGGCGCGGCAGGATGCGGCCGCCGACCTCCTTGAGCAGATCGAGCTCGCGCCGCTGCACCGGCAGCGGGCGCTCGAAGTAGCGGAGGTGATGGCGCACCTCGAAGCCGTTGCCGGTGAGGTGCGGCACGCCCTGCGCTTCGTCGGACACGATGACCGACAGCTTCCCGAGACCGAGGGGCGCCATGCGTCGCTCGAGGCGGTCGAGGAGGGCGGCGCCGAGCCGCTCCGCGTCGAGCGCGGGTGTGCGGTCGTCGTCGATGCGGAAGAAGACGATCCAGCCCTGCGCGTGCGCGGCGCGGCCGACCGCGGCCCCGAGGATCCGCTCCCCCGAGACCGCGACGACGGCATGGTCTGCTTGGCACGACGCGATGACCTCGGCCAGCGAGTACACCGGCGTCTCGCCGCCCTCGTGCGACAGCTCCCACAGCCGCACGATCCCCTCGAGGTCGTCGTCGTGGAAATCGCGGATGTGCGCGTGACTTCGCTGGCTCATCGCCCCACCCTCGTGTTGTGGACGGATGCCGCGGGCCGCGGCATCCGTCTCATCCGGAGTGTCAGACCGCGACGTTCGCGCGGTAGGTCGTGCGGGCGAACTCGTTGTACGGCGAGCTCTGCACCGTGGCGCGGATGCGGGTCAGCCCGAGGTCGGCGTCGCTCGCCACACCGTGGCCGGGGTGCTGGCCCCAGACGACCTCGACCTCGGTACCGGGCTCCGCGACCGCGTGGTCGACGAGGGCGAGCGACAGGACGGTGCCGACGGGGGCGATGTTCGAGGTCCAGAACGTTATGCCCTGGAGCTGCCCGCCCTGTTCGATGCGGAAGCGTCCGTACGAGTTGAGGTACTTCGAGCCGGCGGCGCCGAGCACGCGGCCCACGTCGCTGCGATCGAACTCGAGCGTGACCTTGCTGCGCTGCACGTCATCCTTGGCGGCGAGCAGCGCGTCCCGGCCGATGAAGTCGTGGTTGAACGAGATCGAGCGGCCGTATCCGAGCTCCCACGGCGAGATGTAGTAGTCCTCGATGCGGTCGGAGTAGAAGCTGCCACCGAGCGGCTTCATCCCCTCGTACGAGAACTTCGGCAGCCATCGACGGTAGTCCTCGAGGCGCGGGTCGGTGTAGATCGCCGGGGTCGGCGTGGGGATCCAGCCACTCTCGACGCCGTTCGTGAAGTACGCCTTGCCACCCACGGGCTGGATGCCGAAGGGCTCCCCGCCCGCGAGCAGCGCCTCGCGCACGGCGCCGTAGTGGGCGAAGTCGCCGATGAACTCGTAGCCGGCCTGCCCCGCCATGCCGTGGCGCAGCGCACGCACGGGGATGCCGCCGAGCGACACCTCGACGGAGTGGAAGAACTTCACCTCGGGCAGCGGCCCGCCGAATGCGCGCTCGACGGCGTACGCCGCGAGCGGACCCTGAACCTGGAAGCGGAACAGCTTCGGGTCGCGGTCCTTGCGTACCGAGGAGTCGGGGTCGGTCGAGTACGCGACGTCGTAGCCACCCTGGTCGGCGTGGTACTTGACCCAGTTCTGCGCGGCGGGCACGCCGGTGAGCGTGAACGCCTCTTCGCCGGTGCGCAGCAGGATGCCGTCGACGACGATGTTGCCGTCGTAGGAGACGGGGACGAACTGCTTGGCCTGGCCGACCGCGAAGCTCGCGTAGTTGTTGGCGCTGACGTCGCTGAGGAGGCGCAGGGTGTCGGGGCCCTCGAGGAACGTGTCGAACATGTGGAACGACAGGTCGAACAGCGCGACGTTCTGGCGCCACGCCGCCTGCTCGGCACCCCAGCCCGAGAACTCCGGCTCGACGACGGGGACGGTCCACGCAGGAGCGCCCGGCTTCCAGAGCAGCTGGATCGGGGATCCGGCGTCGTCGATCGCGTCCTGAAGGGTGGGGGTGGTGGCGGGTGCGTTCATGGCTTTCTCCTGGGGTCGGCGCGTCACTGCGCGCGGAAGTCGCGGATCCACTCGCTCGTGGCCGTGAGGCCGCCGAACGTGTAGAAGTGCAGGTGCACGCGGCCGTGGCGTGCGGGGTCGTAGCCGGCGGCGAGCGCGCCGATGAGCTTGTCGGGTCCGGCCGTGCCGATGAGGTTGGTGAGCGAGAACCCGTACTTCTTGACGATCATCGCGTTCGCCCCGATGCCGAACCGGCGCGCGAAGCCGATGAGGCGCTTGACCCCCGCGGGACCGGGCACGCCGATGCGGATCGGCAGATCGATGCCCTCGGCACGCACGCGCTCGATCCAGGCGAGCACCGGCTCCTCGTCGAACGAGAACTGCGTGATGATCGTGCCCTCGAGGCCCTGCTCCTTGAGGGCCGCGGCCTTGCCGCGCAGCGCCGCCCACAGCACGTCGTCGGGGATGTCGGGGTGTCCCTCGGGGTACCCGGCGATGCTCACGTGCCGCACGCCGTACCGAGACAGCAGGCCCGTGCGGATCACCGACTCCGAGTCGGCGTACGGTCCCTCCGGCGTCGCGGGGTCGCCGCCGACGGCGAAGACGCTCCCGCTGGCTCCCGCGTCGCGGAGCGCACCGAGGTACGCCTCGAGCTCGGCCTGGTCGTGCAGCCGCCGGGCGGAGATGTGCGGCACCGGCGTGAATCCGCCCTCGAGCACGGCCTTCGCCGCGGCGAGCCGCATCGGCAGGTCCTCGTTGCCGAGGAATGTCACGTTGATGCGCGTACCGGCAGGGATCACGGATGCCGCGGCCCGCAGGTCGTCGACATCCTTCCCGGTCATCTCGAGCGAGAAGTCGGTGAGGAGCGTGGTGCTCATGGCTGTCTTCATCTTCGAATCGCCTTTCGGGGGTGAAGTGGTCAGGGCTGGAAGACGACGGTCTCGCGGCCGTTGCGGATGACGCGGTCCTGGCAGTGCCACGCGACGGCGCGGGCGAGCACGGCGCGCTCGACGTCGGCGCCCCGGCGCTGCAGGTCGACGGCCGTGTCGGCGTGCGTGACGCGCACGACGTCCTGCTCGATGATCGGGCCCTCGTCGAGGTCCCCGGTGACGTAGTGGGCGGTCGCGCCGATGAGCTTGACGCCGCGCTCCTTCGCCTTGCGGTACGGCGCGGCCCCGATGAAGGCCGGCAGGAACGAGTGGTGGATGTTGATGACGGGCACGCCGATCCGCTCGAGGAAGTCCTCGGAGAGGATCTGCATGTAGCGCGCGAGCACCACCACGTCGACGTTGCCGACGAGCAGCTCGAGGATCCGCTCCTCGGCCGCCGACTTGTCGGGCCCCTGCGACGGCACGTGGACGAACGGGATGCCGAACGACCGCACGTCATCGGCCACGACGGTGTGGTTCGAGATCACCATCGGCACCGTCATCGGGATCTCGCCGCGCCGCTGGCGCCACAAGAGGTCGAGCAGGCAGTGGTCGCTCGTCGACGCCAGGATCGCGACGCGCTTGGGGGCCGAGCGATCCGCGAGCGTCCACGTGAGGTCGAGACCGTTTCCGAGTGCCGCGTCGAGGGATGCCTCGATCGCAGGCCGCACCGCGGCGAAGTCGTCGACGTGGAAGACGGTGCGCTGGAAGAAGTGCCCACCCTCGGGGTCGTCGGTGTACTGGTCGAGCGCGACGATGTTGGCGCCGTTCTCGGACAGCGCCGACGAGATGGCGCGCACGAGACCCGGGCGGTCCCCGCCCTCGACGAGCAGGATCCCCTCGTCGGTCGGCAGTCTCAGGCCCAGGTTCGGCGTCTTCGGTGCCACGATCGTCATCGTCCGTACTCCCTTGTTACAGATGACTGAAACTCTAACAGTCGTCTGTAACCGCCGGGAGTCCCGACAGGGTGTCCTCTCGTGCATCATTCGCGTGCAGACCGTGCGCGGTCGCCGGTGGGACGATGGTGCAAGCACCCGCCACTCGCGGGCGCACCCACGACGAAGGTGACCACCCGATCGCCGGACGTCGAGCACTCGAGAGGCGACCCCGCCCGGATGCCCGGCGACACGCGACCAGCTGAAGGGAGCTCGCCATGAACCGCACGGCCGACTGGTACTGCGACGACAGCGACTGCGACTACTGCGGCGCACCCGAGACGGACTGACGGCGCCCGCACGAACGAGAAGCCGGCGCCCCGCGAGGGGCGCCGGCTTCGTCGTGTGCGGATGTCACCAGGCGGTGGCGACCTCGGCGTGGGTCGTGAGGATCCCCTCGGTCGTTCCGGCCGGAGCGCGGCCGATGCCGCACTCGGTCGCGACGCCGAACACCGGTGCGTAGCGCAGCGCCGTCTCGATGCGGCCGGCCGCGCCCGCGGCGCCGTCTTCGCGGTGGATCAGCCCGAGGTACAGCTCGGTGCCCTCCGGCAGGGCGAGGTCGGCGAGCGGCGCGTAGTACGCCTCGTCGTCGCGCTCGATGGGCACCGGCAGGTGCAGCCACGTGATCGGGCGACCGGATGCCGCGAACAGCCCGTTCGCGAAGCGCACGAGGTTGGCGGCGTCCGCCGGCTCCACGAAGTGCTTCTCGGCGACGTCGCCGTAGCAGAGGTGGAAACCCACCTCGACGTCGTCGGGCACCAGATCCGCCTGCTCCACGGACCGGGCGACCAGGCCGCCCCACAGATCGTCGCCCCACCACGGCTCGACCGCGGCCTTGCCGCGGTACTCGACGTGCTCGATCAGCTGGAACTCGACGGCGTTGTCCCACTGGATCGCGAGGTCGTCGTGCGCGATCGCGGCGAGGATCTCGTCGAGCTCGCGGTACATGGCGGCGCGGTACACCGGCTCGATCGCGGCCCGCTGGTGGGCGGGGAAGAACGCGCCGACGACCGCCAGCGGGGTCGGCAGCGACACCTGGAACCGCACACCCGCGGGCACGGCGCCCTCGTCCCGCAGGCGCCGGAACAGCGCATACGACTCGATCGCCGCGGCTGCGTAGCCAAGCGGTGGGAACTCGATCGTCGCGGGGTCGACGCCGTCGGAAACTCGCACCGGCCGCGCGTCGAGCATCTTCACCGGGATCGGCTGGTCGCCGACCCGCTCGATGCCGTCGGCCTGTGCGAGCACGTCGGGCTGGAAGAGGATCCAGTGGAACCGCGGCCCCACCTCGCCGTCCGGAATGCGCTTGAGGTGCCCGCCGAGCACCTCGGCGGCGGTGCGGATCGTCGTCTCGGCATCGTCGTAGTTGACGCTGCCGACCAGATGGGCGCCCTGGGGCTGGGCCATGGTTCTCCTTGTTCGATCGGGACAGGACCTCGATCCAGCGTGTCAGACGCCTGCGGGGGCGACCTTCGCGTAGCCGCGCACGTCGGGGAACGGGGGCACGCGGTCCTTCTGCAGGTCGACCTGGAAGGTGTTGAGGCACATCGACAGCAGCGTGAAGTTGCCGAGCAGCCCGATGGCGTCGACCAGCTGCTGGTCGGTGAAGACCGCGGTCAGCCGCGTGTACGTCTCGTCCGAGACGAAGTGCGTCGTGAGCAGCTCGACCGCGAAATCGTGGAACGTCTGCAGCTCGACGTCGTCGCCGAAGTCGGGTTCACCCCAGGTCGCGAGCGCCTCGATCGCCTCGGCCGGAACGCCTGTCGCGATCGCCTTGTCGACGTGCGCGTTCCACGAGAACTGCGCGTCGAAGTACCGCGCCGCGACGAGCAGCGCGTACTCGCGGATGCGCTCGGGCATGCTGCAATCGAAGCGCACGAACGCGCCGAGGGCCTCGACGCGGTCGCACAGCTCGGGGCTGTGCAGCCACACCTTGAAGGGGCCGCCGATCTTGCCGCGCTTCGCGATGATGCGGTCGGCGAGCTCCCGCTGGCGCGGTGTCATCTCGTCGATGGGTGTCACGTCGAGTCGCATGTCGTCCTCCGGGGCTCGGCAATGTCTGTGTTCTCCGGGCGACACTAAGCGGGGACGGATGCTGCGGGGAGGGCGCCCTGGGCAACGTAAGCGTGCACCCCGCGAAGCGAGGCCCGACCTAGCGTGAGATCGTGCCCTCCCGTGTCGCCACCCTCACCGCCGAACTGCGCGTCGATTCCGCGGCGGTCGCCTCGTCGACGCCGCGCCTGACATGGACGGTCTCGTCCGACGAACCCGGCTGGCGCCAGGAGTGGGCAGAACTGCGCCGAGGCACCGAGGTGGTGCGACGCGAGGGGCGCGACAGCGTGCTCGTGGACTGGCCGTTCGCTCCGCTCGTGGCCGGCGAGCGCGCCGAGGTGCAGGTGCGCGCCGGATCCACTGACGGAGGCGAGACCCCGTGGAGCGCCCCGCTGTCGCTCTGGGCGGCGTTCGCCCACGAGTGGGTCGCGAAGCCGATCGCCCTCCCCGACCCCGAGGCGGCAGCGCAGCCGGCGCTGCTTCGCACGTCGTTCGTCGTCGATCGGCCGGTGCGCACAGCCACGCTGCACTGGACGGCGCTCGGCGTGGTCGACGCTTCCCTCAACGGCTCGCTCGTCGACGACCTCGTTCTGACGCCGGGCTGGACGAGCTACCACGAGCGCCTCGTCTACGAGACCGCCCACGTGACGGCGCTGCTTCGCGCGGGCGAGAACGCGCTCGGCCTCTCGCTCGCCGGCGGCTGGTACACCGAGGAGTACCACGTGCTCACGGCTCCGAAGCGGTTCTACGGCGACCAGCCCCGCGCCCTCGCCCAGCTGCGCATCGAGTTCGAAGACGGCTCGGTCCGCACGGTCGCGACGGGCGACGGCTGGCGGGCGTCCGGCGACGGCCCGATCGTGGCGAGCGGCATCTACGCCGGCGAGCAGGTCGACGCACGTCACGGCGTCCCCGGGTGGAACGCCCCCGGCTTCGACGACGCGGCATGGGTCGCAGCATCCGTCATAGATGAACCGCTGCCCGCCCTCGAGCCGCGCATGGCGCCGCCCGTGCGCGAGATCGAACGGATGCTGCCGGTCGCGGTCTCGCGCACCGGATCGGGGCGCGTCCTGCTCGACTTCGGGCAGAACGTCGTCGGACGCCTGCGGCTGCGCGTGCGCGGCCCCCGCGGCACCGTCGTCACCGTGCGTCACGCCGAGGTGCTCGAGGGCGCGTTCGACGAGGGGGCGGAGCTCGCCCTCCGTCCCCTCCGCCGGGCCTCCGCGACGGACGCCTTCACCCTCGCCGGTACCGCCCGAGCCGAACCTCCCCACCCGTTCGTTGAGCGAGCGAGGAACGATGCAGGCGAAACGCCCCGGACCAACGACGAACCCGAGGTGTTCGAGCCGCGGTTCACGTTCCACGGGTTCCGGTACGTCGACATCGACGGGTGGCCCGGCGAGTTCGACGCGGCCGACGTCGAGGCCGTGGTACTCGGCAGCGACCTGCGACGCACCGGCTGGTTCGAGGCATCCGATCCGCTGCTGAATCGGTTCCACGAGAACGTCGTGTGGACGCTGCGCGGCAACTATCTCGCGGTGCCGCAGGATTGCCCGCAGCGCGACGAGCGCCTCGGCTGGACCGGCGACACGCAGCTCTTCGTGCCGACCGCGGAGTTCCTCTTCGACTGCCACGCCTTCCTGCGCTCCTGGCTGCGCGACCTCGCGCTCGAGCAGCGCAGGCTGGGCGGCCTCGTGCCGTTGTTCGCCCCCGACGTGCTGCCCGGGTTCAGCGACCGTGGGCCCGTCGCGGCGTGGGGCGACGCGATCGCGATCGTGCCGCAAGTGCTCGCCGAGAGCTCGGGCGACGCCTCGCTGCTCGCAGAGTTCTACCCGGGCATGCGCGACTGGATCGACCTCGTGCTCGCGCAGCGCGACGCCGAAGCGCTCTGGACCAGCGGCCGTCAGCTCGCGGACTGGCTCGACCCGAACGCGCCGCCCAACGCCCCCGCGCGCGGGCGCACCGACACCGACATCGTCGCGACCGCGTACCTCGTGCGCACCGCGCGGCTCACCGCGGGCATCGCACGGCGACTGGGCCACCACGTCGAGGCTGACCGCCTCGAGGCGGAGGCCGAGACGTCGCGCCGCGCCTACCTCGACGCGTTCGTGACCCCGACCGGGCGCATGATGTGCGACACCCAGACCGCCTACGCGCTGACGATCGCATTCGACCTGGTCGACGATCCGCGGCTGCGGCAGCGCGTGGGCGATCGTCTCGCGTTCGTCGTCCGCCGCGACGGCTACCGCATCGCGACAGGCCTCGTGGGTACGGCGATCATCGCGCAAGCCCTCACCGCGACGGGCCACCTCGATGCGGCCGAGCGACTGCTCTTCCAGACCGAGTCGCCCTCGTGGCTGTACCCGGTGACCGTGGGCGCGACGACGGTGTGGGAGCGCTGGGACGGCCTGCGCCCGGACGGCTCGCTCAACCCCGGCGCCATGATCTCGTTCAACCACGTCGCGCTCGGCTCGGTCGCGGCGTGGCTGCACGCCGAGATCGCCGGACTCTCGGCCGCCGAGCCGGGCTATCGCGTCGTCCGCATCGCGCCGAAGCCCCTCGCGCGCCTGAGCCACGCCCGGGCACGGCACGACACCCCGTACGGTCCCGCCGAGTCGGGGTGGGAGCGCGTCGACGGCGGCCTCCGGGTGCGCGCCGAAGTCCCCGCCAACGCGACAGGGGTCGTCGAGCTGCCTGACGGCCGCCGCTTCGAGGTCGACGCGGGTCTCCACGAATGGGCGGTGACCGAGACGGATGCTGCGCCCCCGCGCCCGCCCGTGACTCTCGAGTCCTCGATGGCCGAGCTCGCCGACGACCCCGCCGCACACCGCGCATTCTTCGGCGCCCTGACAGCGCGGCCGAACCGCTTTCTGGCCGGTGCGGTGAGCTCGAACGCGCTGTACACGCCGGGGCGCAGCATCCGTGACGCCCTCGTCTTCGCCGACGACGCGACCCTCGCGGCCGCCGCCGATGCCCTCGCCACCGCCCACGACGTGAAAGGCACACCATGACGACGATCCGGATCTTCGACGAGATCGAGGTGCTCGACCGCGGCGGCGCCGTGAGGACGTGGCCCCTCATCACGAAGGACACCGCCGGCGGCACGAACGAGGTGACCACGGGCATCAGCGTGTATCCGGTCGGTGCGGGCGCACCCCTGCACTCCCACAACTGCGGTGAGCAGGTGCTGATCCTCGAGGGTGAGGGCTTCGTCGAGGTGCACGACCACGAAGAGGGGCTGATCCATCGCGATCTCGTCAAGGACGACACCGCCTACGTGCCCGCCGACACGTTCCACCGCTATCAGAACACCGGGGACGTGCCGATGCGCATCCTCTGGATCTATCCGGGCGCGTATGTGACGCGCACGTTCGCCGACACCGGCAAGACGGTCGAGCACCTCACGCCAGAAGACGCGATGGGCGGGCGCTGACCTTCCTTTCCCACCTGTCGCACGACGCGATGACGCCGGCGCCGTCTGCTGGGGAGACGACGGCGCCGGCGTCCGGGGCGACGCCCGGGATCGCCACGACCCGCGGAGGCGTCCGAAGGCCCGAGCTGGGGGACTCAGGTCTGACGACGGATGAAGCGCATCAGCCAGGCGATCACCGCGATGACGATGATGATGAGGCCGATCCACAGCAGGAACTTCGCTGCCTCGATGAAACGCCGAGCAGCAGCAGGACGATTCCGACGATGAGCAGGATGACTGCGAGTCCAGTCATGGAAACCACGGTGGGCGGATGCCGCCCCGCAGGCCAACCTCTTGACAACGCACCCGGAACGTAGGCGGCGCCTACGTCGTCAGCACGACCTTGCCGCCGGGGTGGCCCGTCGCGACGAGCCGCAGCGCGTCGGGCGCCTCGTCGAGCGGGAACGTCCGCGCGATGGGCAGGACGAGTTCGCCGGACGCTGCGAGATCGAGGATGCGACGTCGCGCGGGCATGCGGAACGCGATGCTCGCCGGCGCTGCGCCCGCGCAGATCCCGACGCCGGTCTCGCGCGCCTTCGGCCCGGGGGCGAGCGTCGCGATGCGGGAGGGGTCGGCGACGAGCTCGAGCGAGACGGTGAGCGCCTCGTCGGTGCCGGCGGCATCGATCGCCGCGTCGATCCCGCTCGGAGCGAGTGCGCGCACGCGGTCGGCGAGTCCCTCGCCGTAGGTCGTCGCCTGCGCCCCGAACGACGTGATCTTCGCCAGGCTCGCCTCGGAGCCCGTGCCGACGACCCGGATGCCGTCCCGCAGCGCGAGCTGCGTCACCAGCACCCCGACAGACCCGGATGCCCCGTGCACGACGAGCGTCTCGCCGCGCTCCGCACCCGAGAGGGCCAGCAGCTCGGCCGCGACCACGCCGACGTGGAGGAGGCCGGCGGCGGTCACGTCGTCGACCTCGTCGGGCAGGGCGAACACCTCGGATGCTGCGACCACCACCTCGCTCGCGAGGGCCCCGGCGATCTTGAACGCGACGACCCGGTCGCCCACGGCCACCGGTCCGGTCGCGATCTCGGTACGGGGCGCGACCGCGGTGACGACGCCGGCGGCTTCCTGCCCGACGCCCAGCGGCAGCAGCGACGGGTCGGCGTTCCAGCCACCCGACAGGCCCTTGTGATCTGAGGGGTTGAGTCCGGCGGCCGTCACGCGGATGGCGACCTCACCGGCCTCGGGCGTGCGCGGCGCGAACTCCTCGAGCTCGAGGGCGTCGATCCCGCCGTACTCCGGCAGCACCCACCGGCGCGCCATGGCTCAGGCCGCCTCGGGAACAGCGACGCCGAGGCCGGCCGCCGTCTCGACGAGCTCTGCCCACAGCTTGTCGCCGACCGGGATGCCGGCTGCCGACCGCTTCTGGAGGGTTCCGGCGCTGCGCTCCCCGGGCACGAGGATCTGCTCGACACCCTCGGCCTTCGGCAGGTCGTGGATGGTGTCGATGGTGGCGTCGACGTTCGCGGCGAAGTCCTCGGCGGAGCCGAACGCGGCCGGGTCGAGCACGATGAGCGTCGCGTTCTGACGGTGCTTCTTCTCGCCGGCGTGGTACTTCGTCAGGATCGGCGCCGTGACCAGCACCGAGGTGAGCAGCTCGAACATGAGCGAGAGTCCAGAGCCCTTCGGGCCGCCGAGCGGCGTCGGGATCTTCGCGAGCTCCGGGTCGGTCGTCGGTGTGCCGTCGGCGGTCGTCGCCGACCCCTCGGGGAGCGCCCTGCCCTCGCGCTTGTACTGCGCGATCTTGCCGAGCGCGATGAGCGAGCTCGCCATGTCGAGGAGCACGGTGGGCTTGTCGCCGGTGCCGGGCACCGCGATCGCCAGCGGACTGGTCGCCACCGAGGCGCCGACGGCGCCCTCGTACGACATCATCGGCGAGCCGGCCGCGATGCCGATGCCGACGAGGCCCGCGTCGGCGATCCGGCTGACGTAGTAGCCGATCGCGCCGGTGTGCACGGTGTTGCGCACCGAGACGATGGCGACCCCCTGGGTGCGCGCCTTCTCGATCGCGAGGTCGGCGGCCTGCGTGAGGGCCACCGGGCCGGGTGCGAAGTCGGCGTCGACCACGGCGACGCCGGGAGCGGAGTCGTCGATGACGATGGCAGGTCGCGGGTTCGCGACGCCCGAGCCGAACATCTCGACGTAGCGGGGAACGCGCGAGATGCCGTGGGAGTCGACGCCGCGCAGGCTCGCCCACACGAACGACGGTGCGGCCGCGGCGGCGTCCTCGGCGCTCACGCCGGCGGCCTCGAAGATGTCGCGGATGAATCCCTCGAGGGCGTCCGCGGGAACGGTGACGGGCATGGTGCTGCCTTTCAGGTGGGTGGTGCGCAGCGGGCCGGCCGCTGACTGCCGACCCGCTCCGGGCTCATCGGGTGACCGCGACGTTGAGGACGGCGGTCGTTCCGCTCTTCACCGCGGCGACTGCCTCGGCGAGGATGCGGTTCAGTCCGGCGGGGTCGTCGACCTCGGCGGCGAACATGTCGAACGGGGCGGCGAACGCGCTCAGTTCGGGCTGGCTGGACAGGTCCACACCCAGGTGGTTGTTCGTCTGCACAGCGGCGCCCTGCGGGTAGAACCGCAGGTGGTTCATCTTCATCGACAGGTACTTCTTGTTGTTGAAGATCACGATCAGCACCGGCAGGCCGAAGTCCTTGGAGGCGAGGAGCGACTGCACGATGGGGTTGTACAGGTACGCTCCGTCACCGACGGTGAAGAGCACGAAGCCGTCCTCGACGGCGAGCTTCACACCGAGCGCGACCGCGATCCCCTGGCCGAGCCCGCCCTGGACGTAGAAGAACGAGTCGGGGCGTTCCCAGCCGATGTGGCGCTGCACGACGCGGCCGTGGGTGATGGTCTCGTCGACCACCGTGGCCTGCTCGGCGGCGACGACCTCACGCAGCTTCACGGCGAGCGCGACCGGGTCGATCCCCTCCGCGGTGAGCGCCTTCGCCTCAGTGGCCGCGGTCTGTGCCGCCCAGGCATCGTGAGCCTCGCGGAACGACGCGGCTCGCGCTGCGAAGTCGCCGCCCCGCGCGAGCGTCGCCTCACGCAGCTGACCCAGCGTCTCGGGAAGCGCGCCCTCGAGGTAGTGGTCTGCGTTGAGCACCTGGTACACGATGTGCGGGCGCTGCGGCACCTCGTCGATGACGACGGTGGTGGCCTTCAGCGGCTTGCGGCTCGGCGGGTAGTAGGGCGCCCGGCAATTGACGAGGAGGATCAGGTCGGCCTCGTCGATGTGCGGCTCGAGCTCGCCGCCCAGGTGCACCGGCGACGACTTCGGCAGGTTGGCGCACACCGCCGAGGTCGGCTCGATGACACCGATCCCGAGATCCTCGGCGAGCGCCTTCAGCGCCTCGAAGCCTCCGGGCTCGCGCCCCGCCGTCTCGGTGATGATGACGGGCCGCTTCGCCGACGCCAGGAGGTCGGCGACGGCGTCGACGTCTTCCGGCGCCGAGATGCGACGCCCGCGTTCGACGACCTTCTTGCGCACCGGCTCCTCGGCCGGCTCGAGAAGGACCTCCAGCGGGAGGTTCAGGTACACCGGGCCGGTCGGCTGACGCCCGGCGAGCTCGCCGGAGCGCTTGACCAGTTCGTACAGGGTCGACACGGATGGCGCTTGCTGCGACCACTTGGTCCAGGGTTCGGCGACGGGGTGAGTACCGCCGACGATCGAGAGGTTGCGGTACCACTGGCCGCCCGGGTCCTGCCCCGGCCCGTCGCCATAGGTGGTGGACTCCGAAGAGGTGACCACCATCCCGACGCCGGCGAGCAGTGCGCCGTGCACGGCCATGGACCCCTGCAGCAGTCCCGGGGTCGCGTGCAGCAGCACCGCCTGGACGCGCCGGGTGACGAGACCGTAGCCGGTGGCCATGCCCACGGCCACGGTCTCGTGCATCAGGTCGAGGTACCTGGGGGTCGGAACGCCCTCCGCCTGGCGGCGGGCGAGCGCCTCCCAGGCGGGGGCCCATTCCGAGCCCGGCGAGGAGAAGATGACATCGACGCCCAGATCGTCGAAAGCCTCGATGAGCAGCTCGCCGCCGTCATACTTCTTCGCAGTCACGTCAGACAGTCTCCGCCTTCGCGCCGGATCCGACGCCCGCCGTCTCGGGGATGTCCCAATCGAGCACTGTGCAGATGCCCTTGCCCATGATCCAGTCGAGCTCCTCGGGCGAGAACGTGTAGTACTTCGTGAACTGCTCGATCGTGTCGGTCCAGGTGAGGCCGTGGCCGAGCAGGCGGGTGATGTCGGTGCCGAAGTGGGCGCGCTCCGGGCCCATCTTGTCGACGACCTCGCGCACGTACTTCTCGATGTTGTAGTTCGGGAAGGGCTGCGTCGAGTAGCCGGGAAGGGCCGACACCTTGACCGAGATGTTCGGGTAGACGTGCAGGTCGGCGGTCTCCTGCACCCAGTAGCCGATGGCGTCGTCGACGCAGCGGGCCATGATGCCCATGTGGTCGATGATGATCTTCAGGTTGGGGTGCTTCTCCGCGATCTGGCCCAGCTCGCGCTTCCAGATCGGCGCGTGGACCATGGTCGGGATGCCGAGCTTCTCGGCGATCGGCCAGTACCAGTCGTTGGTGCCGTCGATCATCCAGTTGCGGTCCTGCGGGCGGTGGAAGGTCAGGCGCGTGCCGAGGATGTAGGGGTTGTCCTTGAACTCGTGCAGCAGCCGCTCCCCCTCTTCGGGGTCGTTCTGCGGGATGCGGGCCATGATGCCGAAGCGGCCGTCGTACTGCTCGGCGGCCTCGAGGGCGTAGTCGATGCGATCGCCCTCCCATGACGGCGGCAGGATGAGGGCGCGGTTGACGCCGGCCTCATCCATGAGCGAGACGGCCTCCTCGGCGAGGAATGCCTCCTCGCGGTGGCCGTTGAGACGGATGCGCTCGCGAGCGCCCGGGACCCAGGGACGGTCCGGCGTCTCTTCCTTCCAGAGGTGGATCTGCGAATCGACGATGAACAACGGTCTTCCTCACGTTCGTGTGCTGCGTGCCGGTCTGCCGTGTCGGCGATGACGCGGTCACCGGCTGGGCCACTCGGCTCCAGTGCAAGCGAACGTATCCCGGGCGCTGAGGCGTAGCCAGGGTCGGGGACGCACGTTTAGGTTGCCGGATCGTGCACGCTTTCCAGGGCCTGCCAAGACGCGGCGTGGTTGGGTGGAATGGGCGGGCTCGTGCTCGTTCACGTGAGGAGTACAGACATGACGGATGCTGCAACCACGGCGCCCGGGCGGGGCTCACGGGCCGTGCGACCCGGCGCCGACCCCGGCTCGCCCTTCTACCGCGCGGGCGGCCGCAACCGTTTCACAGCCCGCCGGGCGCGGGTCGTCTCGGTCGAGCAGGTCGCACCGGTGCTGCTGCGCGTCCGCGTCACCGGCCCCGACTTCGCCGACTTCTCCAGCGGCGGCCCGGCCGACCACGTGCGGGTGTTCTTTCCCGATCCTGAGACCGGCGAGCTGGTCGCACCGACCGCCGTCGGGCCAGGCGAAGACGGGATCGTACGACCGGATGCACCCACCCACGCCCGCGACTTCACGCCGCTCCGCGTGACGACGGTGGGAGGCGAGGTCGCCCTCGACCTGGACTTCTACCTCCACCCGTCCCCCGGTCCTGCTTCCCGCTGGGCGAGCGAAGCGCGCATCGGCGACGAGCTCGTGATCGTCGGTCCGCGCGGCTCGAAGGCGGCCCCGCAGGGCGCCGCACGACTCGTGCTCGTCGCGGACGAGACAGCGCTCCCCTCCGCCACCCGCTGGGCGGCCGAGGTCCCCGCGAGCACGGCCATCGAGCTCATCGCCCTCAGTGCCGACGACGGCGCATGGGTCGCGGACTACGTGACGCAGACCTCCGGCCGCACCGACGTCACGGTGCACCACCTCGACAGCGCGGGCGACCCCGACACCGTCGTGGCGGCGCTCGACGCCGCGGGAGTGGATGCCGCGACCTTCGTCTTCGCCGCGGGCGAGGCATCCGTCCTCATCCCCCTCCGCCGCCACCTGCGCCGCACGCTCGCGCTGGCGCCCGAGCAGGTAGCCCTCTCGGGCTACTGGAAGCGCGGTACGGCCGCCTTCGACCACCACGCCCCGATCGACCCGTCAGACCCGGACTGACGGTGTGCGGAAATCCGCCCTTTCGCGCTCCCCGGCCACAGGAATCGCGAAAGGTGTGGATTTCCGCACGGCGCGAACGCGGGTCGCGCGGTCAGTCGACGACGTCGGTGGCGTGGGCCGCCTGCCACTCGGCCGTGGCGTTCGCCTTGGGGCGGCGCAGGAACAGCACCGCGACGACGCCGATCAGCATGACCGCAGCTGACAGCAGCACCGACTGCGCCATGGCCGTCGCGAAGGGCTCGGCGACGACGTCGGGCAGTGCGCCCGAGCCGAAGCTGCCGCCCGCGCCTTCGGCGGCACCGGGGATGTTCGCCTCGATGCGGCTCTGCATGAACACGGCGATCGCGGCCGAGCCCAGCACCGAGCCGATCGTGCGCGTCGTGTTGTAGATGCCCGCGCCTGCTCCGGCCTGTCGCGGGGCGAGGTTGCGGGTCGCGGTGGTCGCGAGCGGGCCCCACATGCCGGCGTTGCCGACACCCATGATGAACGACGGGATGAGGAACACCCAGATCGGGGTGTCGAGGTTCATCAGCACCGCGTAGAGCACCAGCGAGCCGGCGACCAGGAGCAGCCCCGGCACGAGCAGCACGCGCGGGTCGGTGCGGTCGAGCCACCGGCCCGCCAGCGGCGACAGCACGCCGGCTGCGACCGCCATCGGGATGAGCAGCAGCGCCGACTCGGTCGGCGTCAGTCCGCGAGCGAGCTGCAGGAAGAACATCAGCGGCAGCGACATGCTCGTGACGGTGAAGCCGACCGTCGCGATGCCGATGTTCGCCACCGAGAAGTTGCGGTCGCGGAACAGCTCGAGCGGCACGAGCGGCTCGCTCCGGGTCTTCGCCTGCTGCCAGATGAAGAGCCCCATGACGATGACACCGGCGATGATCAGGCCCCACACCGTGATCGGCCCCCAGATGACCCCCCAGTCGTACGTCTCGCCCTCCTGCAGCCCGAAGACGATGAGGAACAGCCCGACAGCGCTCAGGAACACGCCGACGAGATCGAACTTGTGGGGGTGCGTCTCGAGCTTGGGCACCAGGATCCACGCGAGCACGAAGCCCACGATGCCGACCGGGATGTTGACGAAGAAGATCCACTCCCAGCCCAGGCCGTCGACGAGCAGGCCGCCCGCGAGCGGGCCGACGAGCATCGCGACGCCCGAGGTCGCGCCCCACAGTCCCATCGCGGCACCGCGCTGGTTCGGCGGGAAGGTGCGCGTGATGATCGCCATGGTCTGCGGCGTCATGAGCGCGGCGCCCAGGCCCTGCACCGCGCGGAACGCGATCAGCGCGCCGAGCGTCGGCGACAGGCCGCAGCCGAGCGACGCGAGCGTGAAGATCGCGAGACCGCCGAGGTACATGTACTTCGGCCCGAAGCGGTCGCCGAGTCGCCCGGTGATCAGCAGCGGCACGGCGTACGCGAGCAGGTAGGCCGAGGTGACCCACACGACGTTGTCGAGGTTGTTGGTGTCGGGGTCGAGCGCGGCCTTGATGGCGGGGTTCGCCACCGAGACGATCGTCGTGTCGACGAGGATCATGAAGAAGCCGATGACCAGCGCCCAGAGGGCGGGCCAGGGGCTGCGGGGCTTGTGCCCGACGGCGTAGGCACCGGTGATCGGGCCGGCGACCCGGGCGGTGGCGGATGCCGCACCCGCCGTCTGGCGGGACTCCGGCGTTTCGGGGGTGGTCACTGTCGTGCCGCCTTCCTCTGGGCGAGATAGCGTTCCGAGGGCGTCGGGGCGGGACCCCAGGCGAAGTCGGGATCCTCGATGCGCGGGAGCATCGTGTCCATCCACGTGAGCTCCGCATGCAGGAGAGCGAGCTCGCGGTCGATCTCTATGAGGTACTGCTCCGGCACCCCCTTCTCCAGGGCGTGGCGGTGGCCGTCCTCGAGCGACCCGAGCGCCGCGGCGAGAGCGGCCCGACGGGTGCGGAGCAGCTCGATCGCCTCGTCACGATCCAGCCCGTGCATTTCGGCGAGCGCGACCCGGAACTCGGCCGGCCGGTCCACGCGCGGCAGCTCGCGCCGCACCCATTCGAGCACCGCGGTAGCCCCGGCATCCGTCTGCGTGTAGGTCGTGCGCTCGGGACGATTGCCGTCGCGGTCAACGCCGACCTCGGCGATCAGGCCCGCCCGTTCGAGCCGGCCGACCGTGTGGTAGACCGTGCCGTTCGTGATCGCGACGAGGCGATCGTCCCGCCGGAAGCGCATCAGCCGGATCATCTCGTACGGGTGCATGTCGCCCTCGCTCAGCAGTGCGAGCACGACGATTGAAAGCGGAGTCATCCGCGCCATATGGTCCATCGTGATGACTCCACTTCGTATAGTCCAATCGAACTATATCTCACCGCCACGACGAGATCGATGGGGTGCCGGCGATCCCGATGACCGCATCGCAAACTCTGGTCAACCCGAGTTCGGCAGGGGAAGTGTCGTCTGCATCCCGCGCGCTCGCGCGCTGACAGGCTCGTCGCGCACCTTCTGGACGCCCACGAAATCGACATGGCGACGCTCGGTGCGACCAGCGGGATCGATCGCTTCGCGCCGAAGGGCGGACCTCCGCTCGAGCGCGACAGGCCGCGGTGCTGGCGGGCGGCCCCGTCAACGCCTGAAACGTCCGTCACGTGTGGGCAAACCGTGGTCAGAAAACCCATGTTCACCAGGGATTTTCATGGCAGTGACGGTGGGATTTGAACCCGATGAGGTTCGATCCCTCTCGCCCCGTCTCAGTCGAAACGTGCGGAATTCCGCGGTTCCAGACCTACCCGACTCGTCCACTGCTCGTGCCGATTCGCGCTCGATCCTGTTCGACTGTGGGCACGCCGTGGGCACCGCCGATGTCGCGAGACCGCAGCCGTCCGTGTGATGCCCAATGGAAGGCATGGCATAAGCGAGACACTGTCCGCGACTCTGCCCTCGGAAACGGGCCCTCCGTCCATCTCAGCCGCCAGGAACCGGCGGAAGCTCCGTGACACGTCCCAGGGTGGTGTACCGCGGTCCGGCCAGTCGGCCGAGCGGCCGAAGCAACTCCGTGTCGATCCGGCCATCCGACATCACAGCGTCGTCGATGTGCCACGCGGCGACACGACCGACGATGAACTCGCCGCCGGTCTCGCTGAAGCGGATGGTGCGGTCGTAGACGCATTCCATACTGATCGGTGCGGCCTTCAGCCGCGGCACGCGGACGATCGTCGAGGGCTCGACATCCATTCCCAGCATCTCGACCTCGGACTGATCGGCCGCCACCCATTCCGAGCTCGCGTGAAGCGACGTGAGCATCGGCTCGTTCGCGATGTTGACGACGTATTCGCCGTCCTCCTGGATGTTGCGCGCGGTGTCTTTGAGACCTGTCGCTCGAAGGTTCACGGTGAATCCGAGCATCGCCGGGTGCTGGCTGACCCAGGCGAACGAGCTGAAGGGTGCGAGATTCGTCGGCTTGGGCGATATGCCGCTGGTCACCCACGCGATCGGACGGGGAACGACGGATCCCACGAGCAGGCGGTAGGTCTCGGCGGGGTTGAGTGTGGATGCGTCGACGTACATGTCGGTCTCCTCAGTTCGGGTCTGTGACGGTGATGATGACGCGCTGGTACGCGACCAGCGGGAAGCGCGCGTCGTCGCGGGCTTCGACGACGATGTGGATGGTGTCTCCCGGCTGGGCCTCGAGGGGAACGACGACCGCGGTCGAGTCGCCGTCGACGTCGAGGGCCGCGGCCGCAATGGTTCCGGCTTCGCGATACTCCCACCATCGAAGCTCCACCTTGTCGCCGTCGGGATCGGTGGCGTCGGCGTGGAGCACGAGCCGCTCGCCGGCAGCCGCCGACAGGGTCACCCCTTCGACGATCCGCAGGATCGGGTGATGGTTCGCCCCTCCCCATTCAGGATGCACGGTCCACTGGAGGCGTGCCGCGAAGTCGGCTTGGGCATCGGCGAACCATCGGGTGACGGATCCTTCGCCTCGAGAACCCGCCACATCGTCGTCGACATCGCGCACTCTCCACGAGGCGCCGTCGTCGGCGAGAACTGCACGGCCGCCCCAGCCGCCGAAGGATGGATGCTCGTGCCCGCGGAGTGCCGGAACCACGAGGTTGAGCGTGTTGGTGGTGTCGCCCTCCGAGATCCACTCGCCGGCCGGGCGCGGGTCCATCCACACGTTGTACCCGAGTGAGACGAGCTGCTCGCGCGTCATCCCGCTGAGATGGAAGAAGTCGGTGGTGTCTCCCGGCACCATCTGCCTGCCGTCGCCCCACACGCGGTACAGCGCGCCGAGAGCCCCCGTTTCGAGGACGTTGCGAGCGATCCAGTCGGCACTCAGGAGGTGCGCGTCGATGTCGCGGACAACCCGTCTGGCACCGTACCCCCAGGCGAACGATGCCACGTCGGTCACGCGGATGTCGGGCCACCTCATGCGGATGTAGTCGTCGTAGGTTGCGTCCTGTGACGCGAACTTGGTGACGATCGCCTTCTCCGACACTCGTCGGTGGATCTCGTCCCACGACGGACCGGAGGCGAAGCACTCCTCGATCGACATGAGGGCGCGTGCGAGCGTGCTCGGTCCCGCCCACAGCTGGATGTGAAGCGGGTCGTCACGCTCGTCGAGTAGGGTCTCTGCGATCAGATTGGAGCCGGGCGTTTCGGCCGACGCGTCGCCCTCGAACTCGACATTCCCTTCGCGAACCAGCTCCCGAAGCGCTGTCGGTTTCGGGTAACGCGGGTCGTGGACGACGAGGTTGCGGTAGTCGACGGCGTATGCGTCGATGACATCGTCGATGAAGCGCTCGCCCTCGACCCAGCGCCACGATGTCTGCGGAGTGCTGTACTCGCGATCCGGCAGGAAGAAGGTCGTTCCGCGGCCATCCCCGCGCCAGTGGTATCTGCTGCTGGCGTACACAAGTCCTGCGATCTCGATCTCGTTGCTGTAGAGCAGCAGGCGGATCATCGAGTTGAGGTCGTCGAGCTCGGGGTCGGCGGTGACGATGGTCCGAGGTCGCGGGGTCGGGGCGTCGGCCGTCATGCCCGGCTCAGCTCGATCCGCTGGACGAGCGCGGCGACCGCGAGAGCGCGCGCGTCCGCTCCACCGGGCGGTGGGGTGCGGCGCACGGTGTAGCCGAGACTGATCCCGGTGGCCGGATCATGGAATCCCAGTGCTCCACCGGCACCGTCGTGACCGAACGCGCGGAATCCTCCGAACGCCAGGTTGGGCGTGGGCTTTTGGAACACGATCCCGTACGACCGGCCGATGCCGATCACCTGATCGATGCCGACGACCTGGGTCTGCGCCATCCGGGCGATGGTCTGGGGGCTGACAAACGGCTCGCCGGTGACGCCGGCGACCGCCTCGGCGAACAGCCCTGCGATACCCAGGGCGGAGACGGTGGCATACACGGCCGGTGCGCCCACCGACCTCTGCCACTTCAGATGCGCGGCCTGCTCGTCCGGCGGGCGCGGGATGGTCACGTTGGCGAAGACCGCGCGACCGATCTGTCCAGGCGTGCGAGAGAAGGGGATCGGCTCGGCTGCGCCGGCCTGCGGAAGCACAGGCTGCAGCTCGACGACCCTGCTCTCGAGCTCCGGGCCGATCCCGAGGTAGAAGTCGAGCGATCGAGGGGCGCGGATCTCAGCGTCGAAGAACTCCTGGAGGGTGCGCCCCGTGATGCGTCGCACGAGCTCGGAGGCCAAGACCCCAATGGTGACGCCGTGATATCCGAACGCCGCTCCGGGACGCCACCAGGGCAACTGATCGACCAACCGCGCCGCGCCCACGGCCGCCACGGCGACTTCCTCATCCGACAGCGTCGGGATCGCCTCGGGCAGCCCCACCTGGTGTGAGAGCAGCTCACTGACCCGCACGTCCTGCTTGCCGTGCGAGCCGAACTCTGGCCAGTAGTCCGCGACCCGCGCATCGAGGTCGAGCAGACCCCGGTCGACCAGGACGGCAATGCTGAAGCCGATGGCGTTCTTCGACACCGAGAAGGGCACCATGAGCGAGTCGGCGGCGATGCCCTCGCCCCCGTGGAGATCGACGACGAGTTCGCCACCTCGGTAGACCGCCAGCTGGAAGGAATATTCGGGGTCTGCGTGGCTCTCACGCTCGAGCAGATCCCGGACGGACTGGTAGCCAGCGGCCACACTTCCGCCGAGTGCAGTCGTGCCTGCGCTGAGGCTCATGGTGTGCTCTCCGTGAATCCATCGGTCAGGTCGGGGCACCACGGGTTCGCGGACGCGCGGCCGTGATCGGTCCCGATGAGTGAGGCGAGCGCCTCGGGCATGTCGGCGGGTGAGGCGCCCGAGTCGAGGTCGATGGCGTGATGCCAGACCTCTCGGGCGCGCATTCGCACCGTGTGGGAGACCGGCACCTGCGTGCCGTCGAGAAGGAGTACCGGCGCGCTCCATCGAGCCGCCGGCAGGTCGCGCCATTCTACGTTCAGGTGCACGGCCGCGTGAGCTGCGAGATTGCGCAGCGCCTCCACGGGAAGAGTCGCTGCGAAGGCGATCTCGTCGTCACGCTGCGCCGGCGAGGCGTACATCGGCAGCTTCTCGCCGGTGCGGGCCGACTCGACGAGTCGGGCGAGGCCTCGGGCGTTCAAGCCGACGTGCGCGATGAGGTGACGCCGGGTCCAGCCCGGGAGCCGCGACGGGGCGTCGATCTCCGCGTCGCGCAGGTCGTTCAGGGCGCGTGCCCAGAACGCCTGGCCCCGGCGAGCCAGGAGCAGCTCCTCGGCCCGTGCCGGGTCTCGGACGTTGTCGGTGCGGGCGGGCATGTCAGTGCGCAGACGTGACGGGGTTCCGCAGCTCGCCGATGCCCTCGACCGCGGTGGCGAGCGTCGCCCCGGGCACGAGATACCTCGCCGGCTTGCGCGCGTGGCCCACCCCACCGGGCGTGCCGGTCGCGATGACGTCACCGGGGTTCAGCGTCACGATGTGGGAAACGTATGAGATGAGCGCTGCCGGAGAGAAGACGAGGTCGTCGGTGGAAGCATCCTGCACGGTCTCGTCGTCCACGACGCAGCGGATGGCCGCACCGAGCTCGAACTCGTCCGGTGTCACGAGCACGGGCCCGAACGGCGACGTGCCCTCGAATGTCTTCCCCTGGAGCCACTGCAAGGTGCGGTACTGGTAGTCGCGCATCGTCACGTCGTTGAGCACCGAGAAGCCTGCGATCGCCTCTTCGGCCGCCTGCTCGTCGACGTTGCGGGCGGTCGACCCGATCACGACGGCCAGCTCGGCCTCCCAATCAACCATGTCAGCCGCATGGGGCGGCAGCACGATCGGGTCGTTGGCGCCGATCAGCGCTTCGGGGTACTTCGCGAACAGGGTCGGATGTTCGGGCAGCTCCCGACCCATCTCGAGGATGTGGGTGCGGTAGTTCAATCCGACGCAGACGATCTTGCTGGGCGAAGGGACGACAGGCGCCCAGTCCGTCGAGTCGGCGGCGGGGGTGTCGAATCGCGCACCATCCGCCGCGGTCGCGAGAGCCGCCCACGACGGGTGACGCAGCAGCTGTCCGACATCGGCGAAACCGGCGATCTCCACCGCCGCGGCGCCGTCGATGCGGACGGCGCGGGTGCCGTCCTGGTGTCGGAGGGTTGCGAGTCTCATCAGCGGTCGTCTCTGCTCGGTACGTAGGTGCGGGTGAAGCCCAGCCGGTCGATGACCGGGCCGTCGTTGAATCGGAAGAGGTCGAACTCGGTCTCGGCGCGCAGCGACCACGACACCCAGCTGGGGACGACGAAGAGATCGCCCTTCTCGAGACGGTGCTCGACGTCGCCGAGCACCACGGAGCCACGGCCTTCGAAGACCTGCCAGACCGACGAGCCCACCTCGTGGCGCGCGGGGGTCTCGGCGCCTGCGCGCAGCCGGTGGAACTCGCACCGGATGGTCGGCATCACATCGCCGCCCGTGGTCGGGTTCGTGTAGCGGATCGCGGCGTGACCCTGCTCAACGGTCGCCGGGTAGCCCTCGTCCTCGAGCGCGAGCTGCTCCGCCACGGCCCGGTCGGTGTACTCCCACCGGTACGCCGACAGCGGCGAGCTCACGCGGTTCTCCAGGGAGGACAGCGGACGCAGCCCCGGATGAGCCCAGAGCCGCTCCGCGCGCGAGAACTCGGGGGAGGCCTCATCCGTCACGCGCTCCGAGCCGAACTCGAAGAACCCGACGTCTGTGTACTGCGAGAACGGGATGTCGAGGCCATCGATCCACGCCATCGGGTTGGGGGTGTCGTTGTGGTGGCCGTGGAAGTTCCATCCCGGTGTAAGGAGCAGGTCACCTCGGCTCATCCGAACGGGGTCGCCATTGACGACCGTCCACACCCCCTCCCCCTCGACGACGAAGCGGAAGGCGTTCTGGCTGTGGCGGTGCTCGGGGGCGGTCTCGTAGCCGCCGAGGTACTGGATGGCGCACCAGAGCGTGGGGGTGGCGTACGCGGTGCCGGGAAGCCCCGGGTTCATGAGACCGATAGCCCGACGCTCTCCGCCGCGACCGACCGGTACGAGTTCGCCCGAGCGCTCCGCGATGTCAAAAAGAGTCTTCCAGCGCCAGACGTGCGGGACGGCGCGAGGCGAAGGCGTCATCGGCATGAGGTCGTCGCGCTGAGTCCACAGCGGAGCCATGCTGTTCGCGTCGAAGTCGCGGTACAGCTGGGCCAGCTCGGGAGTGTCGGCATCCACCGGCATCTGCTCCATCGGGGTTCCTTTCAACGGATCTTCATCGCACGCGCGGGACGTCCCACGCCCGCGTGGAACAGCGGATCGTCGGTGCTGCCTGCCACGTCCGAGCGGCCTGAAATCACCGCATCGGTCGAGCGGGGGATGTCGAAGGGAAGTCGGCCCTGGGCGGCGTCGGTGCGGGTCAGAGCTTCGAGAACAGCAGCGTCCGACGAGCCGTACGCGGCGAGGACGGCATCGGCGGCGTCGACGAGCGGTGCGAGGATCGCGGGCCGCTCGAGGTGGACCACCGCAACCACCGCGGCGTGGGATGCGAGGGCGCGTACGTCATCGATCGTCTCGGGGGCGAACTCGAGCGAACCTGCGTGGAACGCCGACTCGAGCAGGTATCGGTCGCGAGGATCGAACGGCGCGTTGAGCCGCACGACAACCACGTCGGCTTCCTCGGGCCCGGCCACCGGGGCAAGGCCTGCCGCGGCGAGCTGGTCGGCGGAGATCGTCGGGGAGTACACCTTCGCACCATTCGGGATGGGGATGAGCGGAGTGTTGGCGCGGTCGGTGATGGGGGTGATCGAGGCGACCTGTGCGCGGAAGCCGGCGGCGCGGAACTCGCTGTTCCCCACGAGCGCGGCCGCGGCTGCCTCGTCAACGTACGGATTGTCGAAGATGCCGAGTTGGAATTTCACGGTGAGCAGGCGCCGCACCGAGGCGTCGACGAGCTCCTCCGAGATCCGCCCCGCGCGCACCAGGTCGACGATCCAGTCGGGCCGTTCCTCGCCGCCGAGCTGGTCGCAGCCGGCACGCAGCGCTTTCTCGACCCGGCTGAGCTCATCAAGGTGCTCCGCTCCCCACGCGCGCGCTGGGAGCTGCATGTCGCCGATGCGCGACTCGGTGATGAGTCCCCAGTCCGCGCAGATCACTCCGTCGTAGCCGAGCTCTTCGCGCAGCAGCGCGGTGAGCATCTGTCGGTTGAAGCCGAATCCGACCTCCTCGATAGCCTCGCCGTTCCGCTCGAGTCCGATTGGCACGCCGTACGAGGGCATGATCGCCGAGACACCCTTCGCGACCGCGTCGCGGAAAGGCTCGAGGTGGTACTCGAATTGCCCACCCGGATAGACCTGCTCCTTGCCGTACGGGAAGTGCGGGTCTTCGCCGTCCCGCTGCGGGCCGCCACCAGGGAAGTGTTTCCCCATGCATGCGACGCTCGTCGCGCCGACGCCATCGGGCCCCTGGAACCCCTCCACGTACGCGACGCCCAGCCGCGACACTCTCTGCGCACTCTGGCCGAAGGTGCTGTACTGGCGAGGCCAGCGCGGCTCCGTCGCCACGTCGAGGGTCGGGTGCAGCGCCGAACGGATGCCGAGCGCGACATACTCCTGACGGGCGATGTCCGCGAACTCCCGCACGATTTTCTCGTCCGCGAGCGCGCCTAGGCCGATCGGCTCGGGCCACGCCGAGAGGTGCTCCGCGCTGAACGACGCCCCCCAATTCTCGTGAAAGGAGTGGCGGGGGTCGGTCGAGATCGTGACCGGGATGCCGTGGGGAGTGCTCTCGGCAACCGCTTGCACGTTGTTCGACCACCGCGCCATCGCGCGCGGGTCGGGGATGCGGTGGACGTTCAGGTGGGTGATGTGTCGCTCGGTCACGTACTCCTGCGGGGTCCCAGGGCGGCCGGGCATCATCGGCTCGCCATCGAGATCTCCATCGACGGTGACGCTCACGATGCTGTGCACCATGAGTCCGGCCTTCTCCTCGAGCGAGAGTCGAGCGATCAGGTCGGCGACACGCGCGGCCACGGGAAGGCGAGGGTCTTCGTATGGGTCGAGCCGCCCGTTGCCGTTGAGATCGCGGTACTGCGTGCCGTCGGTGTGTGTGGAGTAGGTGGGCTTCATGCGTGGGGCTTTCTGATGATCAGCACGCAGTGAGATCGTGCTACCGGGGTGCGTGGATTCGTTGCTCAGGCGGGGTACGAGTCGGGATCGGGACTCGACTCGATGAGTGAGATAAGCATGCGGAACGTGCGGCGCATGTCGATCGTCGGGTCGTAAAGCCACTGCAGCTGGAGACCGTCCATCGCGGCGAGCAGAAGTGTGGCGATGTCGCGCCTGTCGAGGTGCGAAGGCAGATCGAACTCGTCGCCCACGTGGGAGTCGATTCGGGTCACGATGCGCTCGCGCACTGCCTGATATCGATTGCGGATGAGGTCGAACGCCGGGTTCTCATCGGTCAGCCCCTCGGCCTGGATGACCATCAGGAACTGCATCCACACCTGGTGGTCGATGTTCCTGTGGATCAGGGAGTCGTAGCCCGCCAGTGGCGAGGCCGTTCCCAGCCCGAGTCGGTCGACGAGTTCGGAATCCTCGGCGAACCGCTTCTGCACGACCGCATCGAGGAGGATCTCCTTCGAGGCGAAGTGGTGAAGCAGCCCTGACTGAGAGATGCCCACGCGATCGGCGACCGCGGCGAGCGACATCCCGTGGTAACCGTGCGCAGCGATCTCTTCCATCGCGGCGTCGATGATCTCGGCCCGCCGCGTCTCTCCGCGGGGACTCCTTCTGGTTGTGCGTGCAGTCACGGGCTCACTTTGCCGCATGCTCGGTGACCTTCATCTGCTCCAGCACGGCACGCCGTTCACGCTGAGCCGACGGATCGGGGATCGGGGCGGACATCATGAGCCGGCGGGTGTAGGCGTCGTCCGGATCGCTCGTGACCTTCTCGACATCACCCGACTCGACGATGCTTCCCTTGTTGAGGACGATCACGCGGTGACTGATGTGGCGTATGACGGACAGGTCATGCGATACGAACAGGTAGGCGCATCCGGTCTCTCGCTGGATTTCGATGAACAGGTCGAGGACGCGCTGCTGCGTCGACAGGTCGAGCGCCGACACCGGCTCGTCGCACACGATGAGACTCGGACGAAGAGCCAGCGCCCGCGCGATGGCGACGCGCTGACGCTGACCGCCGGAGAACTCCCGCGGAAGGCGATTGGCGGCGTCGGAAGGAAGCTGGACGCGATCGAGGAGTTCTCTGACCCGTCGCGATGCCTCCTTCCGGTCCACTCCTTGCGCCCGCAGCGGCTCGGCGAGGATCGCCTCGATCGTCAGCGACGGGTTGAGCGAGGTGTAGGGGTCCTGGAAGACGACCTGGATGTCGCGACTCAGCGCCCGACGCTCCGATCGTCCGGCGTGGGTGATGTCCGCACCCTTGAAGGTGATCTTGCCGTCAGACGGCTTGACGAGACCGAGGATCGTGCGTCCGATCGTCGTCTTTCCTGAGCCCGACTCGCCGACCAGCCCAACGGTCTCCCCCGGCGCGACGTCGAACGTCACATCGTGGAGCGCCCGGAACTTCGAGCGACCGTGGCCGAACTCGACACCCAGGTCGGCGACATCCAGAATCTGACCACTCATCGCACGAGTCCTTCCTGCGCGTCGAGCTCGATGCGCGACGGGCCACCCTCGAGGGTCGATCCGAGCAGCATCTGCGTGTAGGGATGCTGCGGGCTCGCGAACAGCGGCTCGATCCGGTTGGTCTCCACGATGTTGCCGTTACTCATGACGGCCACGCGGTCGCAGATGTCGGCGACGACGCCGAAGTTGTGCGTGACCATGATCAGCGCCATGTTCGACTCTGACTGCAGCTCGCGCAGCAGGCGCAGCACTTCGGCTTGCACCGTGACGTCGAGAGCCGTCGTGGGCTCGTCGGCGATCAGCAGGCGCGGGTTGCACGAGACCGCCCCGGCGATGAGCACGCGCTGAGCCATGCCGCCCGAGATCTCGTGCGGGTACGAACCCATCGTTCGCTTGGGATCGCGGATGCCGACCCGGTCGAGCAGCTCGATAGCCCGCGTGTGGGCTCTCTTACGGTCGATGCCGAGATTGCGCACCATCGGCCCGATCAGCTGCGTGCCGATCCTGAACGAGGGATCGAGATTGCTCATCGGCTCCTGCGGGATGTAGGCCATCCCGGTTCCGCGTAGCGACCGGATCGCACTCGGCTTCTTCGACGTGAGCTCCTCGCCGTCGAAGAGGATGCTGCCTTTGGTGACGTGCCCGCCGGTCGGCAGCAGCCCGAGCAGGGCGAACGCCGTCTGGCTCTTTCCTGACCCGGACTCGCCGACCAGCCCCAGCACCTCGCCGGCGCGAACCTCAAGGGTGACGCCGTGGACGACCTCGATCGCACCCGGGCCGT
The DNA here is from genome assembly GCF_042793475.1 of Microbacterium sp. NPDC056569. NCBI lineage: Bacteria > Bacillati > Actinomycetota > Actinomycetes > Micrococcales > Microbacteriaceae > Microbacterium > Microbacterium sp. NPDC056569. The sequence goes on from NZ_JBHTUV010000001.1 coordinate 494,110, forward strand.
GCCCATAGCCAACATGGATGTCTCGCACCTGAAGGAGCGCGTCAGAGGCAGGTGCCGTCTCGATATCGGGCGCCTCAGGCGTCTCGGCCTCATCGCTCGCAAGGACGACCAGCCGCTCACCCGCATCGGGGGCTGTGTCGATCACCGGCTCTGCTTCGGCGATGGCACGTAGGCGGCGGCGCTTGGAAGCGCTCCGGATTTCGCGTTCCTCGAGGGCGTCTCGCAGGCCGTTGCCGACGATGACCAGGGTCGCGCAGGTCAGGCCGATGGCGAGCGCGGGCCACAGAATCGTGATCGGAGCGCGATAGATGTTGCGGAAGCCCTCGTTGAGCATGTTGCCCCACGACGGGATCGTGTTGTCTCCGACGCCGAGGAACTCGAGACCGGACTGGATGGCGAGGGCGATACCCAGCAGCAGAGAAACCTGCAGGATGATCGGAGCTCGCACGACCGTGAGCACGTGGCGTCCGATGATCGACGTATCCCGCAGGCCGGCCACGCGTGCGGCATCCACGTAGAGTTCGTTGCGCACGTTGATGACCGCCGTGCGCACGACTCGGAAGAACCCGGGCGCGAGGATGACGCCGAAGATCAGCATCGCGATCCAGATCGACGGTCCGAGGACGGCGCGCGCCGCGAGCAGGACGACGATGCCCGGCATGGACTGGACGAGGTTCGTCGTCCACACGGCCGTCGAGTCGAACCAGCCGCCGTAGTATCCGGCGAGAAGTCCGGACGCGATGCCGATCAACGCGGCGACGACGACGGCCAGCAGCGCACCGAGGAGGCTGACCCGGCCGCCGTAGAGGAGCCGCGCCCAGATGTCGCGCCCGGCGGCGTCGGTGCCGAGCGGGTGACCGGGCGTACCCGGGGGAAGCATCGCGTCGCGGAGGGCGGCCTGGTTCGGGCCGGCTGCGGTGAGCAGCGGAGCGAGCAGTACCGCCAGGACGATCAGAAGCAGGACGATCGCGGCCCCGAGAGCGAGGGGGTTCGAAACGAATCGCGTGAGCGCTGAGCTCTTCGTGCGACGACGCTCCATCGCGATGGTCACGGTGTCGGCGTTCATGCGACTCGCGCCTTCGGGTTGAGGACGCCCACGACGAGGTCGACCAGCAGGTTGGCGACGGCGACGATGAGCGAGGTGACAAGGAGCAGACCCATGACGACAGGAATGTCGCCGCGAGTCGTGTACTGGATGGCGACCGTGCCGAGGCCGGGGAGCGCGAAGATCTGCTCCACGATGATGGCGCCGCCGAGGAGGCCGACGAACTGCAGGCCGAGCACGGTGAGACCGGTTCCCGATGCGTTGCGGAGCGCGTGCTTGAGCACGATCTCGCTCTCGCTCGTGCCGCGGCTGCGGAGAGTGCGGATGTAGTCCTGACGGAGCACGTCGATCATCGCACCGCGCACTTGCTGGGCAGTCGCAGCGATCATGCTGATCGAGAGGGCGATGATCGGCATGATCATCGTCCTCAGCCACCCCAATGGATCCTCGGAGATCGGGACGTAGCCGGTTGCGGGAAGCCAGCCCAGCGTGATCGAGAACAGCAGGACCAGGAAGAGTGCCACGAGGAATCCGGGGATCGCGTAGCCGACGACCGAGAGGACCTGGACGAAGCGGTCGAGCCACCCGCGATAGACAGCGGCGGCGACACCGAGGCCGAAAGCGAGGACGCCGGCGACGATCGTCGTCGCGATAAGCAGCGAGAGCGTGACGGGCAGGCGGCTCAGCAGCGCATCTGAGACGGACTGCGGCGTGAACCAGGACGAGCCCAGGTCGCCCTGAAGGGTGCTGCCAAGCCATTCGAAGTATCGGACGAGCAAGGGTCGGTCGAGGCCGAGTTCGGCGGACTTCGCTGCGACAGCCTCTTCGGTGGCCTGGTCGCCGAGGATCGAGCGGGCGATGCCGTCGGAGGAGAGGTAGAGGAGCGCGAATGCGATCGCCGTGATGGCGAACATTTGCGAGATGGCGAAGAGTGTTCGCTTGGTGATGAAGAGAAGCACGGAGGTACCCCCTGGGAGGTCCCCCGCTCGCGCTGCGAGCGGGGAACCTGCCTCATATCAGTTGGCGGGCGAGTAGTTGTAGATCGACGGAACCGCCTGCTGAACCTGCAGCTCCACCTCGACGTCGGCGTCGTTCGCGTACGTCGCGAACGCCCTGGAGAAGACGCCGTACCAGTTGCTGTCGACGAGCCACTGGTTGATCTCCTGACCGGCGGCCGTGCGGTCTTCGTCGCTGGCGGCGTTCTGGAACTCCTCGATGAGAGCGGTCAGCTCGGGGTCCTCGGTGTGCAGCGGGTTCCAGGGGGCATCTGCTGCCACGTACTGTCGGATCGTGGTCCAGTCATTGAACATCGCGAGGGTCATGTACATGATCGCGTGCTTTCCGCTGAACACTGCGGGGAGCGTCTGACCGGGTCCGTACTCGACGCGTTCCATCGTGATGCCCACGTCGGAGAGGTTCTGCTCGATCGCGGTGTAGATCGCCGGGTCGAAGACGGGGCTGATCGGCATGTCGATGGTGAGCCCATCCTCATAACCGGCCTCGGCGAGCAGCTCCTTCGCCTTCTCGGGGTCGTACGCGAAGTTCGCGTCGTCGTCGAAGGCCTCGTTGTACGAGAGCGATGAAGTCGGGAAGATCTGGCTGGTGAGCTCGCCGCGACCCAGCGCGACCTGCTCGACCAGCGCCTCCTTGTCGATCGACAGCGTGATCGCCTCGCGGACGCGCTCGTCCTCGAAGGCCGGGTTCAGTGCCCCAGTGCGGTCGAAGTAGACGAAGCCAGACCAGTCGACCGTCTGCGACTGAACGGTGAGGCCGGCAGCTTCGAGCTCCTGGAACGTGGCGGGCGCGGTGAACACGCCCGCGTCGATCTGACCCGAGCGCAGCGCGTTGACACGCGCGGTCTCGTCTGTCAGGACCATGAACTTGATCTCGTCGAAGGGCAGTGCCTCGCCCCAGTAGTCCTCGTTGCGCACGTAGGTGTACTCGGAGCCGACCAGGGTCTCTGCGGTGTCGAGAGTGTAGGGCCCGGAACCGACCGGCTCTGCGGCGATCGTGTCGGTGCCCAGCGCATCGGGGCTTCCCATCAGGCCGAGCGCGTTCGCCAGCGAGAACTCGAGTGCCGGGTCGGGCGCGTCGAGGCTGATCTCGAGCGTTGTGGCGTCGACCGCCTCGACCGACGCGATGCTCGAGGCCTGGTTGGCCGAGGGGCCAGGGGTCGCGATGAAGTGCTCGATGTTGGCTTTCGCCGCTTCGGCATCGAAGACGGCACCGTCGGAGAAGGTGACGTCGTCTCGGAGCGTCAGCGTCAGGATCGTCAGATCCTCGTTCCAGCTCCACTCGGTGGCGAGCATGGGTGCGAGTGAGCCATCGGCCTCACGAAGGATGAGCGTGTCGTACACCGCTTGGTAGTACGGGAGGTAATTGCCCTCCTGTGCAGCGGCAGGGTCGAACGAGGTGGGCTCGACGAACTGTCCGAGCGTGAGAAGGGGCGCAGTCGCCGACCCCTCATCGCTGGGCTCCGCGGCGGACCCTCCTGCGCTGCACGCAGCGAGGGTGATCGCCATGGTCCCGGCCGCGGCTACCAGAGCCAGCCTGGAGAACTTGTTCAAGGTTCCGTCCTTACGTCGTTGTGGGCGGGCGCGTGCGCTGCGGTGTGCACGCATCCATGTGGGTTGCTTCGCCGGCCTTAAACCGAGCGTGTGGTCAGCCTAACGCCTTAACCCGAGCACGCACACGGTTTATCGGATTGTTATCAACCGGTTGTCCAATCGGCCGGCAGTCGCTACCGTTCGTTGGGGTACCCACAATTGGGACTGACCACTCGAAGATGAGGAGCACCATCAAATGAGAACTCGCCGCAAGACGATAGGTGCCCTGTGCGCCGCATCGCTCCTGCTTGGGCTCGGCCCGGCAGTATCCGCTCACGCAGCAGAGGCCCCGACCGGCTCAGTGGACTCCGTGACCTTGCCTTCTGGCGCCGACGCGTACGTCTATGTGCCGGACGACATCGAGCTCGTCTCCTGGACTGCGCCAGTCGTTCTCGTGCTCGCGGACGAGCCGTTCACGGCCGAAAGCGCCAAGGAGATGGCCGAGGACAGCGGCCTCGCCGCCGAGGCGCGGGCCGACAATGCGGTCGTCACGTTCGTCAACCCGATCGGCGAGGATTGGGCGGCCGCAGACCTCGCTTCCTACGATCAGATTGTCAACCGGCTCTACATCGAACGCCCGACTCCTTCGACGTGGTCGAACGGACGAGCGAACGGCGCTGCGAACGGTCGGGATGCCGCCTACCCGGTGGTCTATCAGGGGTATGCCCGCCGCACGCACGTGATCGCCACGGGCGACGGAGCCGACTTCGTGAGCACGCACCTCACCAACGACGGGCTCAGGACGCCCCTCGGCTTCCCGTTCACGAACGGACCGGCCAGCGTGATGCTGTTCAACACCACGGCAGTGCCCGCGGGGCAGTACTACGAGTACCCCGCGATCGTGATCAACGGCTCGCATGATGTGAATGCGAAGTACACGTCGCTGACGCAGAGCCACCGGGCTTTCATTGGCTCAAGCGTGACGACCGAAGGCTTCGACCTCTCGGTGATCGGCGAGCAGTACGGCCAGCTCACGAGCGTCATGAGGGCTCAGATGATGCGGGACAACCCCGCGTTGCCCCCGCAGGAGAATCCCAGCAACCGCTTCGTCGTCGACATCAGCGACTTCGACGCTCTCGGGGTCGCACCCGAGCAGGTCGATATCACGCTCTCGCAGAACCGCCCCGCGATGTACCTCTCGTACGTTCCGGAGGAGGTGAAGCAGACCGCGGACGGGACCGTCCCGCTCGTCATGATCTTCCACGGCTCTGGTGAACGCTCGGAGTGGTTCGCCATGCACACCGACTGGCCCGCGCTCGCTGCGAAGGAGGGGTTCATCGTGGTCGCGCTGGACGATCACATCGGTCAGCGCACCCCGGGCAACCTCTCGACCGCGCAGGTCGTCGAGGTCATGGACGATGTTTTCGCGCGGTACCCGCAGATCGATCAGTCCCGTGTGTACGCCACCGGGTTCTCGGCGGGTTCATTCCGCACGAACACCCTCGGCACGCAGCGTCCCGATCTGTTCGCCGCCATCGCGCCGCTCAACGGCGCCACCAACCCCACCGGGGCGAACGACGACCTGATGATGCCCGTCATGGTGTTCGGCGGCGAGGCCGACACGCTGACGACCAACTTCCCGAGGCACGCAGGTCCCACCTACAACGGAGCGCTCAATAGCGCGGACAGGATCATCGACCAGTACTTCCGAATGAACGAGGTGCGCGGCGGCAGCTACGCGTACGACACGAACGGGAGCAGCGCGCGATGGGGTCTCACCCCCGATGCTGTCGAGACGGTAGACGCCGAGAACGGGGACGCGATCTTCACCGTGAACTCGGTCGAGAGCGCGGATGGCGTCGTCTACACGAAGCTGGTCAACGTCAGCAAGACGGGCCACTTCGTCTGGAAGGATGAAGCCCCGCTGGCCTGGGAGTTCTTCAAGCAGTTCAGTCGGAACGAAGATGGGTCGATCTCCATCGAGCCGAGCTTCGAGCTCGTGCGTGCCTACCTGGATCAGGCGGAGCGCGATGGCGTGCTCACAGGCAACGCCCTGAGCGCTGTGGTCAAGCACATCGATCAGGCTGAGAAGCTCGCCTCGGGGTCGGCCGCGAGCAACGCGGTCATCGCTCAGCTCGACAATGCTGCGCGCAAGTCGGGCCTGTCCGCGGACTCGAATGTCGTGAAGGCGATCTCGGCGCTCGCGGAGGCAAGCTAGCGCTAGGAGCGGGCGGTCCGGTCAGACGACCGGCCCGCCCGTTTCGCGTCGAATGGCGCGGCCTACCGTTTGGGCGACCGCTCCTCGCGCCGGCGCTAGCCTTCCCGGACTCGCACCCTGATTCATTGGAGCTCGATCTCATGCCTCGACTCGACGCGCCCTTCGCACGCCTGGCCGCGCACCGCGGAATCCTGCCCGAAGGACTCGTGTGGGACTCGCAACGCGGCAGGCTGTCATGGGTCGACATCGAACTCGGCACGCTCCACGTCGCCGACGTGACCGATGATCATGTGCGTCCACTCACCGTGCTCGATCTCGGTGACCAACTCGGGTGCGCGTTGCCCTCGGAAGACGGCGGCTGGATCTGCGGGCTCGGCCGCTCACTCGCACGAGTGTCGCCGATGGGCGTCATCGAGCGAAGCGCTCCGATCCTTCGTGACGGCGAGCGGTTTAACGACGGACACATCGATCCCAAGGGGCGACTGGTCATCGGATCGCTGCGAACCGCCGGTCCGGACGGCCGTCAGGTCATCGTGCGACTCGAATCGGACGGCGCGCTCACGCTCCTCGACGATGCCCTCGGCATCTCAAACGGCATCGGCTGGTCGCCCGATGGCGCTGTGATGTACAACGCGGACACGGCCGCGCGTACGATCACCACGCGATGTTACGGCGATCGGGTGGGACGTCCGACGACGCTGATCGAGGTCGGGGGAATGCCAGATGGAATCGCGGTCGACTCGTCCGGGCGCATCTGGGTCACGGTGTTCGATCAGGGTCGCGTGGATTGCTATAGCCCGGACGGCGGATTGCTCCCCGCCGAGTCGATCGTGGTCCCGGATGCCCACGTGGCGAGCGTCGCGTTCGGCGGCGGGCTCATGTTCATCGCGACGGGCATGCCGATCATGGCGAATTGGCTACGGTTGCGTCGCCCCGGCGACGGCTTCATCCTCTACCAGCCGACCGGAGTCAGCCAAGCGACCCTCCGCGCGTGGACTCCCACCCCGCTCCCGTCCCACCTGGAGCGTTGACACTCAGAAGGCCGCCTCCTGAGGCGCGATCCCGGCATCCGGGCCCCACAATGGTGCAATGGCCAGCGCTACCACCCGCCGTTCAGAAGGCCCCGTGCCCGCCCACATAGGCTTGCTCGTTCGGCTTGCGCATCAAGCGCATGCGGCAGTATGGGAGCGTCTCGTGTCGAGCAGCACGACGACAGTTCAGTTCGGCGCGCTCTCCTTCCTCGCCCGCCATCCCGGTGCGAGCCAGCAAGACCTCAGCGAGGCGATGGACCTCGACCGTTCGACTGTCGCGGACATCGTCGTGCGCCTCGAGCGTCAGCGTCACATCCAGCGAGAGCGGGACCCGCACGATCGTCGACGCAATCGGCTGATGCTGACCGATCTTGGTCAGGAAGTGCTCACTCAGCTCACGCCGCTGGTGATCGCGGAGGAGAACGCGTTGGCGGGGGGACTCACCGAGGCTGAGCGGGACCAACTTCGCACTCTGCTGAAGAAGCTGCTGACCCACTCCTGGGCGATCAGGGAGATGACGCACGCCGACTGCGAAGCATGACGGTCTATGCGCTGCGAGCATCTCCACGTTGATGACGATCTGCGACCGCGAAGACATGCACCACCGCCCACGAGCCAGCCGCACGGTCGGAGAGATTCGGCTTCTGCCGCCTCATGTCGAGAAAGACCGGATGCGGGAACGCCGTGAATACGCCGGGGCACGCCTTCGGCCGTGACCCTCTTCCGACGACCGCCTAGATGTGGGCGGCGACGATGCGTCGCTCGGCCGACAACGCTGGCCCCGTTCGGGCTCGTTCAAGATCGTGATGAGGGCGACCGTTCACCTGCAGACCGAAGGGTCGTGTGCTCGGTCGTGAGCCCGGTTAGGACCCGGCAAAGCTCCATCTGCGGTTGGGCGGAATTCCCACCGCAGGGAGGATCGCCGACGTGGAGGTGGGCATCCTCGACACCGACAGTTCCGCCGAGTACCGCGGAATCCCGCGAGTTCTGCAGGCAATTCGCTCGGCCACTTCCCGCCACATGTGCGTCTCAGTTGGACGTGAACCGCTCATCGGAGTGGACCGATGTGGGCAAACCGTGGTCAGAAAAAAAGAAAACCCCTGCTGAACAGGGGTTTTCATGGCGGTGACGGTGGGATTTGAACCCACGGTAGGGGGTTACCCTACACAACTTTTCGAGAGTTGCACCTTCGGCCGCTCGGACACGTCACCGCCGACAAGCTTACGACACGAAAACGGATGCCGCGAATCGGCGCGTCACGCCCCGGCCCCGGCGCGTGAGCCCCCGAGTTCGCCGCCCCGGCCCCGGTGTCGCCGGGCGGGGCTAGCGTGGGGAGCGTGACCGACGAGCACCCGGCCGAAGCCCCGGCATACGTCGCGGGGCGCATGGGCTCGACGCAGCGGTACGTGCTGTGGATCGCGGTGCTCGCCTCGTTCGTGGCTTTCCTCGACGGCACAATCGTCAACGTCGCCCTGCCGGCGATCAGCGACGAGCTCGGCGGCGGCATCACCACCCAGCAGTGGGTGGTCGACGCCTACCTCATCACGCTCGGCGCGCTCATCCTCGTCGCCGGATCCGTGAGCGATGCCTACGGGCGGGTGCTGGTGCTGCGTATCGGGCTCATCGGCTTCGGCATCGCGTCGATCGCCATCGCGGCCGCGCCGACGGCGGAGTTCCTCATCGTCGCGCGCGGGGTGCAGGGCGCGGCGGGCGCGTTCCTCGTCCCCAGCTCGCTGGCTCTCATCACGTCGAACTTCAGCGGCGCGGCGCAGAGCCGCGCCATCGGCATCTGGACGGCGATGACCACGTCCGCCATGATCGTCGGCCCGCTCATCGGCGGCGTGCTCGTCGACTTCGCGTCATGGCGGTGGGCGTTCCTCATCAACGTCGTGCCGATCGGCGTCACGCTCGCCATGCTCGCGCGAGGTGGCTTCCACGACGCCCGGCGCCCCGACGCCTCGATTGACTGGCTCGGCGCGGCCCTCTGCACCCTCGGTCTCGGCGGCATGGTCTACGCCCTCATCGAGCAGCCGAACCAGGGGTGGACGTCACCCTCGATCTGGCTGCCGCTCGTCGTGGGCGCCGCCCTCTTCGTCGCCTTCGTGCTGCGTCAGCGCACGGTGCGGCACCCGATCCTGCCGCTCGACCTCTTCCGGGTGCGCAACTTCTGGACCGGCAACGTCGCGACCACGTTCGTCTACGGTGCGCTGGCCCTCAACGGACTCGTCGTGGTCGTCTATCTGCAAGAGGGCGCGGGCCTGCCCGCCGCCCTCGCCGGGCTCGCCAGCCTGCCCATGACGATCCTCATGATCCTCTTCAGCTCCCGCGTCGGGGCGCTGAGCGGTCGATGGGGCCCGCGCTTCTTCATGACGGTCGGCCCGATCACCATGGGTATCGGCGCGCTCCTCCTGCTGACGGTCGGCACCGATTTCTCGTACTGGTGGCAGGTGTTCCCCAGCATGGTCGTGATGGGCGCCGGCCTCGCACTCACCGTCGCGCCGCTCACCTCGGCGATCCTCGGCGCGATCGGTCCCGAACGCTCGGGCATCGCATCGGCGGTGAACAACGCGGTCGCACGCGTGGCCGGACTCGTCGCGATCGCCCTCCTCGCCACGATCGTCGGCGGCGCTCTCGATCTCGACGGCTTCCATCGCGCGGCCATCGTCACGGCCGCGCTCATGATCGCGGGCGGCATCACCTCGGTCCTCGGCATCCGCAATCCGGACCCCGCCCGCGACCCGAGCCCCGACGCGGCATAGACCCGGCGATCCACGCTGGCTTGCAGCATCCGTGCACTGCAAGACTGGCGGCATGGCCGTCATCGAGAATTCGAAAGTCACCATCGTCGGAGCCGGCAGCGTCGGCTCGAGCGCCGCGTACGCCGCGCTCATCCGCGGCTCCGCCCGCCACGTCGCGCTGTACGACATCGCCACGCAGAAGGTCGAGGCGGAGGTGCTCGACCTCGCGCACGGCACGCAGTTCACCGGCACGAGCGACATCATCGGCGGCAGCGACCTGTCGGTGGTCGAGGGCTCGCACGTCGTCGTGATCACAGCGGGTGCGAAGCAGAACCCGGGGCAGACCCGCATCGAACTCGCCGGCGTGAACGCCGGGATCATGAAGAAGATGATGCCGCAGCTGCTGAGCGTCGCCCCCGACGCCGTCTACGTCATCGTCACGAACCCCTGCGACGTGCTCACGGTGCTCGCGCAGGAGGAGACCGGCCTGCCGTCCGAGCGCATCTTCGCGTCGGGGACCGTGCTCGACACGTCGCGCCTGCGCTGGAAGCTCGCCGAGCGCGCCGGCGTCTCGACGTCCAGCGTGCACGCGTACATCGTCGGCGAGCACGGCGACACCGAGTTCCCGCTGTGGTCGAAGGCGACCATCGGCACCGTCCCGATCCTGGAGTGGGTGACACCGCGCGGAGACCGCATGAGCGTCGACGAGCTCGACCAGATCGCCATCGACGTGCGCGACGCCGCCTACAAGGTGATCCAGGGCAAGGGTGCGACCAACTACGCGATCGGCCTGTCGAGCGCCCGCATCATCGAGGCGATCCTGAACGACGAGCGCGCGGTCATGCCCGTCTCGCCCGTGCTGCGCGACTTCCACGGCGTGGACGGCGTGGCGCTCTCGGTGCCGTCGGTCGTGAGCGCGGCCGGCGCCGTGCCGATCCGCGAGACGCAGTTCGACGACAAGGAGCTCGAGCTGTTCCACGCCTCCGCCGACGCGCTGAAGCAGGTGGCCGAATCCCTGCGCGCCTGACCGGCCGGGGGTGCGCGGCCGCGCTCCGCTGACGCCGACGGAACACGGATGCTGCGGCCGCAGCATCCGTCCCCCACGTGCTCAGCGGGGCTCGCGGGCGATGTCGCGGGCCGGACATAGGCTCATCGCATGCCCGCTGCCCGACGCCCGACGCAGACCGCCCCGTACCGGTGCACCGAGTGCGGCTGGACCACGCTCAAGTGGGTCGGGCGCTGCGGCGAGTGCCAGCAGTGGGGCACGGTGGTCGAGGCGGCCGAGCAGACCGGCATCCTCCGGTCGATCACGGCCGTCGCCCCCGGCGCGGGTCGCGCGGCTCAGCCGATCACGCGCATCGACACGTCCGACGCCCCTCGGCGCACCACGGGCGTCGGCGAGTTCGACCGCGTCCTCGGCGGCGGGCTCGTCCCCGGCGCCGCGATCCTGCTGTCCGGCGAGCCCGGCGTCGGCAAGTCCACCCTGCTGCTCGAGGTCGCCGCGCAATCCGCCCACGCCGGGCGACGCGTGCTGTACGCGAGCGCCGAGGAGTCGACGGCACAGGTGCGGCTGCGCGCCGAGCGCACCGGCGCCCTCCACGACGAGCTCTACCTCGCGAGCGAGACCGACCTGGCGACGATCCTGGGGCACGTCGACGACGTGAAACCCGACCTGCTCATCGTCGACTCCGTGCAGACGGTGTCATCGGCGCTGTCGGAGGGCATGGCGGGGCATCCGTCGCAGGTGCGCGAAGTCGCGGCGACATTGATCCGCGTCGCCAAGGAGCGGGGGCTCCCCACGATCATCGTCGGCCACGTCACGAAGGACGGGTCGATCGCCGGGCCCCGCATCCTCGAGCACCTCGTCGACGTGGTGTGCCAGTTCGAGGGCGACCGGCAGACGTCACTCCGGTTCGTGCGCGCGCTCAAGAACCGCTTCGGCCCGACGGACGAGGTCGGATGCTTCGACATGACCGGCGCCGGCATCGCCGAGGTGCCCGATCCCAGCGCGCTGTTCCTCGGTCACGGCAGCACCGAGCCCGGCACGTGCGTGTCCATCGCGCTCGAGGGGCGCCGTGCACTGCCGGTGGAGGTGCAGGCCCTCACGATCGAGAGCAAGTCGGGCAACCCGCGGCGCATCGTGAACGGCGTCGACGCCGCGCGGGTCGCGACGGTGCTGGCGGTGCTCGAGAAGCGGATGAGGATCAAGACCTCCGATCAGGACGTCTACGTCTCGACCGTCGGCGGCGTGCGGTACGCCGAGCCGGCGGCCGACCTCGCCATCGCGCTCGCCGTCGCCAGCGCGGTCGAAGGCTGGACCATTCCCCGGCACATCGCCGTGGTCGGCGAGCTGAGCCTCGCCGGTGAGGTCCGGCCCGTCACCCAGGCGACGCAGCGACGCAGCGAAGGAGCGCGCCTCGGCTATCGCGACGTCATCGACCACCGGTCGGGATCGCTGGGCGGCGCTGTGAGCGACGTGCGAGCGCGGTCCAAGGGCAGACCCGGGGAGGACATCCCCGAGTTCTGAGACTCGACCGGTCCGCTCAGCGCCCGCGAGGCCGCCGGCGACGCCCAGGGTCGACGAATCCGAGCACGATGGGGATCACCAGTCCGGCCGCGCACACGATTCCGACGAGCAGGAATTCCACCCGGCGAGTCTGCCCCGTCGTCCCCGGAGACGCAAACCCTTCCCCCGGAGTGTCGGACTTCGCCGTCAGGCGTCGAGCGCGGCGATGAGGTCGGCGGGCGACGCCTGCAGCGGGTGGGGCCCCGCGATGTCGAAGAAGACGGTGGTGATCTCAGCCTCGTGCGTGCCCAGGAAGGCGCGCAGCCAGCCCGGCGACTGGAGCGCGACGCCCGGCGGCAGCGAGGCGGGCTTGTGCGCGGCGTCGCTGAAGAGCAGCAGCGCGACATCGCCGGAGTTCGGGTCGCGGTAGGTCCACACCTCGCCGACGTCGAGCGGGTTGTCGCGCTGGCCGGGGCGCATGAGCGGTACGACGGTCGGTCCGTGGCGCAGCGCGAAGGCGACCGCCGCCATGTCCTGCGTCTGGAGTGCGTCGCCGAGCTGCGTGTTGCGGAAGTCCGCAGCTCCGGCCTTCTTCACGCGCTTCTTGCCTGCCACCCGTCCAGCGTAATCGCCCGCAGAGCCCCGGCCCTTCCCCGATCCTTTCTGCTCACCTGTCATGATGTGCCGCTCCGTCCGGCATTTCGTGACGGGTGAGCAGGAATGAATCGCCCGCAGAACCCGGGAAGCGGCGCCGCGTCAGGCGAGGAAGCCGCGCAGCAGGGCCTCCGAACCGGCGAGGTGTTCGAGGATCGCGGCTTCCGCGGCATCCGGTCGCCCCGCGAGGATCGCGGTCACGATGCGCTCGTGCTGCACATTGGAGTGCTCGATGTTGCGCGGCAGCAGCGGGAACGTGTCGAGCCATTCGTTGACGCGGGCGCGGTTCTCGGCGGCGAGCGCGACGAGCGACGGGATGCCGGCCAGCTCGGCGATCGTCAGGTGCAACAGGGTGTCGAGGCGGCGATAGTCGGATTCGGATGCCTCGGCCACGACCTCGTACCGCGCCCACAGCTCGTCGCGGGCGGCGGCGTCGAGGGTCCGCCCGGCCGCGGCACGCGCCGCGCCGGCCTCGAGGACGCGGCGCAGGCCCAGGACGTCCTCGAGCTCGGCGGCCGTGACGTCACGGGGATGCGGCGGCTGCGGCAGCGGATCGGCGACGAACGTGCCGCCGTACCGGCCGCGGCGGCGCACGAGGTAGCCGGTGTCGGCGAGCTCGCGGATCGCCTCGCGCACCGTGTCGCGGCTCACCGCGTAGAGCACGGCGAGCTCGCGCTCCGACGGCAGCGACTCCCCCGGCGCGACCACGCCGAGCCGGATGGTCTGCACGAGGCGCGCAACGGTGTCTTCGAGCGCGTTGCCCTCCCGCACCGGCCGGTAGACGGCCTTGCGCACCTCCTGCAGCGGGGCGTCGGTCATGGCGAGACCCTACAGCGGCGTGACGTAGGCGTTCGTGATGCCTCCGTCGACGACGAACGTGCTCGCGGTGATGAACGACGCGTCGTCCGAGGCGAGGAAGGCGACCGCGGCGGCGAGCTCCTCGGGTTCGGCGAAGCGGCCCATCGGCACGTGCACCAGCCGGCGCTGCGCACGCTCGGGGTCCTTGGCGAACAGCTCCTGCAGCAGCGGCGTGTTGACCGGTCCCGGGCACAGCGCGTTCACGCGCACGCCCTGGCGCGCGAACTGCACGCCGAGCTCGCGGGTCATGGCGAGCACGCCGCCCTTCGACGCCGTGTACGAGATCTGCGAGGTCGCCGACCCGAGCAGCGCGACGAACGACGCGGTGTTGATGATCGAGCCCCTGCCCGCCGGCACCATGTGCCGCAGCGCCGCGCGCGAGCACAGGTACACGCTCTTGAGGTTGACGTCCTGCACGCGATCCCACGCCGGCAGCTCGGTCGTCTCGATCGAGTCGTCGTCGGCGGGCGAGATGCCGGCGTTGTTGAACGCGATGTCGAGGCGCCCCAGATCCCCCGCGACCGAGTCGAAGAGCATGTTGACGGATGCCTCGTCCGCGACGTCCACGGGACGGAACAGCCCGTCGACCTCCGCTGCCGCCCGCTCTCCGGCAGCCGGGTCGAGGTCGGCGATCACGACGCGCGCGCCCTCGGCGGCGAACCGCCGTGCGGTCGCGAGGCCGATGCCGGATGCCCCGCCCGTGATGACGGCCACCCGGTCCTTGAGTCGCTGGGTCAGATCGATGACCATGTGTTCTCCGTTCGTCCAGGGTGTTTCGTCTCGCTTCGCTCGCTCAACGACCGGGGGCCGTGTCCGTCGCGAAGAAGACGTTCTTGGTCTCGGTGAAGTGCTCGGCGGCGTCGGGGCCGAGCTCGCGCCCGAGGCCCGAGGCCTTCATTCCGCCGAAGGGTGTCCAGTACCGCACCGAGGAGTGCGAGTTGACCGAGAGGACGCCGCTCTTGACACCGCGAGCGACGCGCACGGCACGGCCGAGGTTCTCGGTCCAGATCGAGCCCGCGAGCCCGTAGATCGTGTCGTTCGCCAGCCGGATCGCGTCGGCCTCGTCGTCGAACGGCAGCACCGCCACGACGGGTCCGAACACCTCTTCCCGCGCGATGCGGTCGGCGCGCTCGGCGAGCACGACGGTCGGCGCGAACCAGAACCCGTCGCCGGACGGCGCCGAGCCCTGGAAGGCGACGTTCGCACCGTCGAGGAAGCCCTCGACGGTGGAGCGATGGGATGCCGAGATCAGGGGTCCCATCTCGGTCTGCTCGTCTGCGGGGTCGCCGACGCGCCATCCCCGCACCGCGGGCTCGAGCAGTTCGAGGAACCGGTCGTACACCGACCGCTCGACCAGGATGCGGCTGCGCGCGCAGCAGTCCTGTCCGGCGTTGTCGAACACGGCACCGGGCGCGGAGGCCGCGGCCTTCTCGAGGTCGGCGTCGGCGAACACGATGTTGGCGCTCTTGCCGCCCAGCTCGAGGGTCACCGGCTTGAGCTCGCGGGCGCAGCCGGCGGCTACCTCCGTGCCCACCGAGGTCGACCCGGTGAACACGACCTTGCGCACGTCGGGGTGCGAGACGAACCGCTGCCCGACCACCGAGCCCGATCCCGTCACGACTTCGAACAGCCCCTCCGGGAGCCCGGCGGCAAGCGCGAGCTCGCCCAGGCGCAGGGCCGTCAGGGGCGTCAGCTCGGCGGGCTTCAGCACGACGGCGTTACCCGCGGCGAGCGCCGGCGCGAAGCCCCACGACGCGATCGTCATCGGGAAGTTCCAGGGCACGATGATCCCCACGACCCCGTACGGCTCGTGGAACGTCACGTCGAGCCCGCCCGCGACCGGGATCTGCTGCCCCGAGAGCCGTTCGGGCGCACCGGCGTAGAAGTTCAGCACCTGCGCGACGTGCGACGCCTCCCATCGGGCGGAGCCGATCGGGTGGCCCGAGTTCCGCACCTCCAGCTGCGCGAGCTCCTCGACGTGCGCCTCGACGACGCGCGCGAACGACCGCAGCGCGTCGGCACGCGCGACCGGCGGCAGCGACGCCCACGAACGCTGCGCCCGCACGGCGCGCGAGATCGCAGCATCCGTCTCTTCCACGCTCGCCCGCGCGATCTCGCGGATCGGCAGCGCGGTCGCCGGGTTGATGACGGTGAACGTTGCGCTCATGCGGAAGCCACTCCTCGCGCTGCATAGACGGATGCCTCGGCCACGAGTCCCGCGAACAGCCGGCGGTCCTCCCGGTTCTCTTCGGGGTGCCACTGCACGCCGAGGACGTATCCCTCACCGTCGGACTCGAACGCCTGCACCAGGCCGTCGTCGGTGCGCGCGGTCGCGACGAGCCCCTCGCCGAGCCGGTCGACGCCCTGGTGGTGGTAGCTGTGCACCTCGAGCTCGCCCGGGCCGACGAGGTCGGCCAGACGCGATCCTTCGTCGACGACGACGTCGTTGGTGGCGAACACGCCCCCGCCGATGCGGAACCGCTCGGTGCCGAGCGTCTCGGGCAGGTGCTGGTGCAGCGTGCCGCCGCGCGCGACGTTCACGAGCTGAAGCCCACGGCAGATCGCGAGCACCGGTATGCGTCGCTCCTCCGCACCGCGGAACAGCGCGAGCTCCCACGCATCGCGATCGGGGCGCGCCTCGTCGGTGAGCGGATGCCGCTCGGCTCCATAGAGCTCGGGCTGCACGTCGAGCCCGCCGGTGAGGATGAGGCCGTCGAGCCCCTCGAGCACGGCATCCGCGGCGACCGCCGGGTCCGGCTGCGGCGGAAGCAGCACGGCGATCCCGCCCGACGCGGTGACCGAGTCGAAGTAGACCTGCGGGAGGAAGGCGGCCCGGACGTCCCACACCCCCTGCTTCGCCTGCTCGAGGTAGGTCGTCAGGCCGATCACCGGCTTCCTAGAGGCGCTCGAAGCCACGGACCCTCTCCCAGTCGGTCACGGCCGCGTCGTAGGCCTCGACCTCGATGCGCGCCTGATTCAGGTAGTGGTCCACCATCTCGTCGCCGAAGGCGGAACGCGCGATGGCCGAGTGGTCGAACAGCTGGGCAGCCTCGCGCAGCGTCGTCGGAAGGTGATCGACGCCGGCGGTGTACGCATTGCCCTCCAGACGCTCGGGCAGCGGCAGCTCGTGCTCGATGCCGTGCAAGCCGCCGGCGATGATCGCGGCGATCCCGAGGTACGGGTTGACGTCGCCACCCGGCACGCGGTTCTCGACGCGCAGCGACGGTCCGTGGCCGACGACGCGCAGCGCGCACGTGCGGTTGTCGATTCCCCAGGCGATGCCGGTCGGCGCGAACGAGCCCTTCGCGAACCGCTTGTACGAGTTGATGTTGGGGGCGTACAGCAGCGTGAACTCGCGGAGCGTCGCGAGGATGCCCGCGATCCAGTGCTCCATGAGCGGGCTGAAGCCGTGCTCGCCCTCGCCCGCCATCACCGGATCGCCGGCCGCCGAGCGCACCGACAGGTGGATGTGGCAGCTGTTGCCCTCCCGCTCATTGAACTTCGCCATGAACGTCAGCGCCTTGCCGTGGTGTCCCGCGATGGCCTTCGCGCCGTTCTTGTAGATCGCGTGCTGGTCGGCGGTCTCCTGCACCTCGGCGTAGCGGAACGCGATCTCCTGCTGGCCGAGGTTGCACTCGCCCTTGACGCCCTCGGTGTACAGGCCGGCCCTGTCCATCGACAGCCGGATGTCGCGCAGCAGCGGCTCGAGACGACCCGAGGCGAGGAGGTCGTAGTCGACGTTGTAGTCGGTCGAGGGGGTGAGATCGCGGTAGCCCTTCGCCCAGGCATCCCGATAGGAGTCGTCGAAGACGATGAACTCGAGCTCGGTGCCCGAGAACGCGGCGAGTCCCCGGTCGGCGAGGCGCTGCCGCTGGCGGTCCAGGATGGCGCGCGGCGATTGCACCACCGGGTCGCCCTTCTCCCATGTGAGATCGGCCATGACGAGCGCCGATCCAGGGAGCCACGGGATGCGGCGGAGCGTCGAGACGTCGGGCCGCAGCATCATGTCGCCGTAGCCGGTCTCCCAGCTCGACATGGCGTAGCCGTCGACGGTGTTCATGTCGACGTCGACCGAGAGGAGGTAGTTGCAGGCCTCCGCCCCGTGGGGCAGGACCTCCTCCTGGAAGAGCCGCGCCGAGACCCGCTTGCCGACGAGGCGCCCCTGCGCATCGGCGAACGCGACGACCACGGTGTCGAAGTCACCCGCGGCGATACCGGCGTTCAGCTGCTCGACGGTGAGGTTGCCCGGCATCCGCTCCTCCTCCTGTGTCGACGTGCGACGAGACTCGTGAGCGCGGTCCTCCCGAACCGCGCTCACCCGCTCACTCTAACCAAATTCCGTTTCAAAGGTAGACACAGCCGACCAATAGGCGCCACAATCGGCGAAAAGCGCGTGAGCGTGACCCGAACGCACCCCTTCGCCCGATCCTTGGAGAACCGATGTCCCAAGCGAGCAGTGCACCACAGCCGGAATCCACGGCACCGTCCTCCGCTGGTTCGGCGAAGGTCGCGGGAGCGACCTATACGCGAGCCGGTCAGGAATACTTCGAGAAGCGCGGGCTCAAGCGCGCCGCCGGCGTCTGGGGCCTGTGGGGCCTCGCGGTCGCCGCCGTCATCTCTGGCGACTTCTCGGGCTGGAACTTCGGCATCGACTTCGCAGGCTTCGGCGGCATGCTCATCGCCTTCGTCATCCTCGTGGCGATGTACTACGGCATGATCTTCTCGATCGGCGAGATGGCCGCGGCCATGCCCCACACCGGCGGCGCCTACTCGTTCGCCCGATCGGCGATGGGTCCGTGGGGCGGCCTCATCACCGGTGCCGCCGAGACGATCGAGTATGTCGCGACGACCGCCGTCATCGTCTTCTTCTCGGCCTCGTACGCCGACGCCATCACCTCCGAGCTCCTCGGACTGTCGCTGCCCGGATGGGTGTGGTGGATCATCCTCTACCTGGTCTTCATCGCGCTGAACGCGGCCGGCGCCAGCATCTCCTTCAAGTTCGCGATCGTCGTGTCGGTGATCTCGATCGGCATCATCCTCGTGTTCTCGGCGATGGCTCTGTTCTCCGGCGCGTTCCAGTGGGCGAACCTGTGGGACATCGCGCCCGACCCCGGCCAGACCGAGTTCCTGCCGCACGGCGTGCTGCCGATCCTGTTCGCTCTCCCCTTCGCCATGTGGTTCTTCCTCGGCATCGAAGAGCTGCCACTGGCGGCCGAGGAGTCGCACAACCCCGTGCGCGACATCCCGCGTGCGGGCTTCTGGGCGCGCGGCACGCTCATCGTGACCGGCCTGCTGGTGCTGTTCCTCAACACCGGCGTCCTCGGCGCCGAGGCGACGGGCGTCGCCGCCGAACCGCTGCTCGACGGCTTCCGCGCCATCGTCGGCGACCAGCTCGCCGCGCTTCTCGCGCTGTTCGCCCTCGTCGGGCTCCTCGCCTCGCTGCAGGGCATCATGTTCGCCTACGGCCGCAACATGTACTCGCTCTCCCGCGCGGGCTACTACCCGCAGTTCCTGTCGCTCACCGGCAAGCGCAAGACGCCGTGGGTCGCGCTGGTCGTCGGCGCGGTCATCGGGTTCATCGCGCTGCTCATCATCGAGTTCGCCGGCGGATCCGGCAGCGTCGCGGGCGCCATCGTGCTCAACATCGCGGTGTGGGGCGCGGTGCTCGCCTACTTCCTCCAGATGGTGTCGTTCATCATCCTCCGCAAGAAGCTGCCGAACGTGGAGCGCCCGTACCGCAGCCCGTGGGGCATCACGGGCGCGGTCATCGCGGCCGCTGTCGCGCTCCTGATCTTCGTGGGGTTCCTGCTGAACCCCACGTTCCTGCCCGCGATCATCGCCATCGCGGTCGTCTACGTGGTGCTGCTCGTCGGCTTCGGCCTGTTCTTCCGTCACCGCCTCGTGCTCTCGCCCGAGGAGGAGTACGCGATCTCGGGCGGCGTCCACGGCGACCCGCAGGCGGAGGGCTACGACGCGATGGAGAAGGAAGTGTTCGACGACAAGTCCTAGGTGTTCGGCCAAGACACCTGAGCAGGGGAGACGGAGCGGGGCGACCTGGGGGCGCCCCGCTCCGTCGCGTTCACACGCGGCGGCACACGGATGCTGCGCCCTCTGGTGATCGCCGCGCGTCGACGGCGTGCGTCAGTAGAGCAGGAACTGCTTCGGCTCGGTCGAGGCGATGCCGCCGATCTCGACCGACAGGTGGTACGAGGCGCCTCCACCGGGAGCCATCGGGCGGTTGCCGTCGGCACAGGTGCCGACGGCGGAGCGCGTGCGATCCCACGTGAGCGGGGCCGCGCTCGACACCGTCTGGCCGGCGGAGATGAGCACGATCATGTCGCTGGGCTCGCTCTGGCAGTCGGTCGACCGCCACCAGATGTCGTCGCCGCTCGTCACCGTGAACGACTGTGCGCTCGTGCCGACGTTCATGGTGCAGTCCGGACCGTTGTTGGTGAGCGTGATCGAGAACTGCGGATTCTGGTCGCCCGCGAACGTGTCGGCGCTGGTGACCGGCGCGACCGTGATCTCGCTGGCGACGCAGGGCTGCGCGGTGGGGGTCGCGCCAGGCGTCGGAGTCTGGCCCTCGACGACCGCTCCCTCGACGGCGCCGGTGTCGGTTCCTCCGGTCGTCGCCTGTGACGACGGAACCGGCAGGGCCTCCGCCGTGTTCTGCGTCTGCGGCTTGTCGACGTCGGACGACGTCGTCGCCGCGCCCGCCCACGGCTGAGCGATGAGCAGCCACACGATCCCCGCGAGCACCAGCAGTCCGACGATCAGCACGAGCCGCCGGCGCCGGTACACCGCCTTCGAGGGGCGACGTCGGGGGGTGGTGCCGGTCATGCTCAACAGGGTATCCGCGGCGGCCGGCTTCTTCTGTCGGCGCGCCCCGGATGCGGCGACCCCGGACGTGGGTCAGAGGCGCTTCAGCATGCGGGTGTTGCCGAGCGTGTTCGGCTTCACGTGCGCGAGATCGAGGAACTCCGCGACACCCTCGTCGGGAGAGCGGATGAGCTGCGAGTACACGTCGGGGTCGACGACCTGCTCGCCGATCTGCTCGAACCCGCGGCGCGTGAAGAAGTCGACCTCGAACGTGAGGCAGAAGAGGCGTGAGATGCCGAGCGAGCGGGCGTTCGCCTCCAGGCTCTCGACGATCGCGCGGCCCACGCCGTGGTGCAGCCACCCGTCTGCGACGATGAGGGTGCGCACCTCGCCGAGGTCCTCCCACATGACGTGCAGAGCGCCGCAGCCGATGAGCTCGCCCTCCGCGTCCTCGGCGACGAGGAACTGCTGGGTCGCCTCGTAGAGCACGACGAGATCCTTCCCGAGCAGGATCCGCCGCTGCACGAACGGCTCGAGGAGCGCCTGGATGCGGCGGACGTCGCTCGTGCGCGCCGGCCTGACCGTGAACTCTGCCACCCGTCCAGCGTAGATCCCGCAACCCCCTGGAACGACGAAGAGCGGATGCCGCAGCCCGAGGGCCGCAGCATCCGCTCTGTCGCTGAGAAGTACTGGTTACGAGTTGGCGGCGAGGTCGGGCGTGGCCGTGATCTCGCCGTTGTGGACGACGCCCACCGCGACCTTCTCGCCGCGCGGACCGTGCTCGAAGACGAACTCGCCGTTCTGCGCGTCGACCTTCACGTGGTCGCCGGGTTCGAGCTCGCCGTGCAGGATCTTCTCCGACAGACGGTCCTCGACCTCACGCTGCATGGCGCGACGCAGCGGCCGGGCGCCGAGTGCGGGGTCGAAGCCGATGTCGATCAGCTTGTCCTTCGCGGCATCCGTCAGCTCGATCGTCATGTCGCGGTCGAGCAGACGCTCGCCGAGGCGCTTCGTGAACAGGCCCACGATCTGGCGCAGCTCGTCCTTGTCGAGCTGCGGGAAGACGATGATGTCGTCGACGCGGTTGAGGAACTCGGGCTTGAAGTTGCGCTTCAGCTCCTCGTTGACCTTGCCCTTCATGCGCTCGTACGTCGTGCCGCTGTTGCCCTCGACCTGGAAGCCCACCGGGCCACCGGCGATCGCCGACGAACCGAGGTTGGTCGTCATGATGATCACGGTGTTCTTGAAGTCGATGACGCGGCCCTGACCGTCGGTCAGACGACCCTCTTCGAGGATCTGCAGCAGCGAGTTGAAGATGTCGGGGTGGGCCTTCTCGATCTCGTCGAACAGCACGACCGAGAACGGCTTGCGGCGCACCTTCTCGGTGAGCTGGCCGCCCTCTTCGAACCCGACGAACCCGGGAGGGGCGCCGAACAGGCGCGAGACGGTGTGCTTCTCGCCGAACTCCGACATGTCGAGCGAGATGAGCGCGTGCTCGTCGTCGAAGAGGAACTCGGCGAGCGCCTTGGCGAGCTCGGTCTTTCCGACGCCGGTGGGGCCGGCGAAGATGAACGAGCCCGACGGGCGCTTCGGGTCCTTGAGGCCCGCGCGCTGGCGGCGGATCGTCTTCGAGAGGGCGGCGATCGCCTCCTCCTGGCCGATGACGCGCTGGTGCAGCGCCTTCTCCATGAAGACGAGACGGCTCGACTCCTCCTCGGTGAGCTTGAAGACCGGGATGCCCGTGGCCTGGGCGAGCACCTCCGCGATCAGGCCCTCGTCGACCACCGCGTGGGAGGCGACGTCGCCCGAGCGCCACTGCTTCTCGAGGCGCAGGCGCTCGGCGAGGAGCGACTTCTCCTCGTCGCGCAGCGACGCGGCCTTCTCGAAGTCCTGGTCCTCGGAGGCGCGCTCCTTGTCTTCGCGCACCTTCGCGATCTTCTCGTCGAACTCGCGGAGCTCCGGCGGGCTCGACAGGATCGACAGGCGCAGGCGGGCGCCGGCCTCGTCGATCAGATCGATCGCCTTGTCGGGGAGGAAGCGGTCCGAGATGTAGCGGTCGGCGAGGTTCGCCGCCGCGACGATCGCGCCGTCCGTGATCTGCACCTTGTGGTGCGCCTCGTAGCGGTCGCGCAGCCCCTTCAGGATGTTGATCGCGTGGGGCAGGCTCGGCTCGGCGACCTGGATCGGCTGGAAGCGGCGCTCGAGCGCAGCATCCTTCTCGAAGTGCTTGCGGTACTCGTCGAGCGTGGTCGCACCGATCGTCTGGAGCTCGCCACGGGCGAGGAGCGGCTTCAGGATCGACGCCGCGTCGATCGCCCCCTCGGCGGCACCCGCACCCACGAGCGTGTGGATCTCGTCGATGAAGACGATGATGTCGCCGCGCGTGCGGATCTCCTTGGTGACCTTCTTCAGGCGCTCCTCGAAGTCGCCGCGGTAGCGGGAACCGGCGATGAGCGAGCCGAGGTCGAGCGAGTAGAGCTGCTTGTCCTTGAGCGTCTCGGGCACGTCGCCCTTGACGATGGCCTGTGCGAGGCCCTCGACGACCGCCGTCTTTCCGACACCGGGCTCGCCGATGAGGACGGGGTTGTTCTTCGAGCGGCGCGACAGGATCTGCATCACGCGCTCGATCTCCTTCTCGCGCCCGATGACCGGGTCGAGCTTGTTGTCGCGTGCGGCCTGCGTGAGGTTGCGCCCGAACTGGTCGAGCACCTGCGAGCCGCCCTGCGTGGTGCCCTGGGTCTGCTCGCCGGCGCCGGAGGCCACGCCCGCGGGCTCCTTGCCCTGGTAGCCCGACAGCAGCTGGATGACCTGCTGGCGCACCTTGTTGAGGTCGGCGCCGAGCTTGACGAGCACCTGCGCGGCGACGCCCTCGCCCTCGCGGATGAGGCCGAGGAGGATGTGCTCGGTGCCGATGTAGTTGTGGCCGAGCTGCAGCGCCTCGCGGAGGCTGAGCTCGAGGACCTTCTTGGCGCGCGGCGTGAAGGGGATGTGACCGGTCGGCTGCTGCTGGCCCTGGCCGATGATGTCCTGCACCTGCTCGCGCACGGCGTCGAGCGAGATGCCGAGGCTCTCGAGGGCCTTGGCGGCGACGCCTTCGCCCTCGTGGATGAGACCGAGCAGGATGTGCTCGGTGCCGATGTAGTTGTGGTTCAGCATCTTCGCCTCTTCCTGGGCGAGGACGACCACACGACGGGCACGGTCGGTGAATCTCTCGAACATCGTTCACTCCTCCGGGGCGCCTCGCGTCGGTTGACCCACTGCGCCTTACAACGAGGGTAGCCAGCGCCTCGGGAGCGCACGGCCGTGTTCGCCGTGGGCATAGCGCGCACGGAACGGAACGGATGCCTTGCGTCGCAGCATCCGTCGGGTTTATCGTTTTTCGATAACAACGTTTATCGATATGGAGGCAGCGCATGGAATGGGGATTCCTCGCACTGTGGGTGGGGTTGCCGATCGTCGTCGGCACCGTCGTGGTGATCGTGATGACGCGCATCCGCCGCACGGGTGAGCCCGGTGTGCTGTCGCGCGTCGAGGAGTGGGTGGTCGCCGCGGTAGGTACGGGCGCGATGCTCGTCGCGGCGGGGAGCACGGTCTTCCTGGTCATGGCCGGGGTGCAGGTCTTCACGGCGGACCCCTCTCGCGTCACCGGCTTCCCGCTCGCGAACGCGCTCGTCCCCGAGTTCACCGAGAAGTCCGACGCGATCGTCGACGCCGGGTACGAGTCCGCATGGCTCGAGGTCGCGGGCCTCCCCGACGGGACCCGCTGGCTGCTCTACCTCGAGTACGCGCTGCCGCTCGTCGCGGCGCTCGCGATCGGCGTGGCCGTCTCGTGGCTCGCGATCGCGCTGCTGCGAGGACGCCCGTTCGTCCGCTCGCTTCCCAACGTCGTCGGCGTCGCCGCGATCGCCGTGCTCGTGGGAGGGATGGGATCGCAGGTCGCCGCCAGCGCGGCTCGCGCCTCGGTCGTCTCGTTCCTCGACGAGCGCGTGATCACCGCGGGCGACATGGGCGACGGCCCGTACGAGGGCCTCATGGGCTGGACTCTCTGGCTCGACCTCGCGCCCATCGGCTGGTCGCTCGGCCTCGCCCTCGTCGCGGCGGCGTTCCAGATCGGCACACGCATGCAGAAGGACACGGAGGCCCTGGTCTGATGAACATCTCCTGGACCGACCTCGGTGGCGCCCTGCTTCTCATCCTCGCCGGGCTCGCGATCCTCGCGGCGGTCGTCAGCCTGCTCGCGTGGGACGCACGGCGACGCAAGAGCCCCAGCGTGATCCTCGACGTGACCGGCGCGATCGCCCGCATGTGGCTCGCACTGACCGCACTGGCGGCCGTGCTCACGATCTGGCGCTGGCTCAGCGCGGGCGACACGTGGGTCGCCGGCGTGCCGGTGGCGCTGAAGTGGCCCGAGACGCTGCCGTGCGAGCAGCCCGTTCCCCCTGAGCCGGCGGCGACCACGGCACTGTGGTGCGCGCACGCCCCGACGGCCGACCTCACGATCACGGCGCTGAGCGCGGGGGCGAAGCTGATGCTCGCCCTCGGCGAGCTGCTCACGCTGGTCGTGATCGCGATGCCTGCCGTGCTGCTCGTCGTGGTGTGCCGCGAGGCGCTGCGGGGCACGCCCTTCGCCCGCACCGCCGGCCGCTGGCTCGTCATCGCCGCCGTCGTCGTGCTGGTGGCCGGACTGGGCGCCGGACTGGCCGGCGACATCGGCCGCGCGATGGCCGCCGCCGAGGTGCTGCCGCCGAGGACGAGTGACGCGGCGGTCACCGCGACGGGCATCTACCGGCTCACGGTGCCCCTCTGGCCGATCGGCGCGGCGGTCGCGCTGTGGGCTCTCGGCGCGGTGTTCCGTCACGGGGCCGCGCTGCAGCGCGAGGTGCGGGGTCTCGTATGAGTCCCGCCGACGACGACGGACCGTCCGGGGTGCACTGCCGGCTCGACGAACTGCTCGAGGAGCGCGACATGACGCTCACGCGGCTCTCGGAGCTCGTCGGGGTCTCGGTCGTGAACCTGTCGATCCTCAAGAACGACCGAGCCCGGGCGATCCGCTACTCGACACTCTCGGCGATCTGCCGGGCGCTGGATTGCGAGATCGGCGACCTTCTGGTGCGGGCCGACGCGTAGTCGCACCCGTCCATCTCCGGCTCACCTGTCACGAAGCGTCGCGGGGCTCGACACATTGCGCCAGGTGAGCAGCAGAACCCCAGGCACCCTTCCGCTCACCTGTCGCGAAGTGCCGAGCACGATGGCAGTTTGCGACAGGCGAGCAGGAGAGCTGCGGATGCCGCGGGCCGAGGCATCCGGGATTCGATTTGTGCGGTCGCGCCGACGCGGAAACCCGCACCGTCGCGGAGGGTGGCCCGACTCAGCCTCGACGGCGGATCGCGGCGCGCACCCGCTGCACCGCTGCTGCGGGTTGGTCGAACAACTCAGCCTTGGTGACCTGGATGACGGTCCATCCCGCGTCGCGGAGTGCGTCGTAGCGGGCGATGTCGCGCGCCCATTGCTTCGGGTCGAGATGATGCTCGCCCTCGTACTCGATCGCGATCATGAGGTCGGGATAAGCGAGGTCCACGCACCCGAGGTAGTTGCCGTCCGCATAGACCTCGTGATTGCAGTCAGGCTCGGGCAGACCGTGATCGATGAGTGTGAGGCGCAGCCATGTCTCGGTGCGGGACGCGGAATCTGTCCGCACGCGTGGCAGCGCAAGTCGCGCCGCCACCACTCCCACTCTGCGGCCCGCCGAGACTGCGGTCTCGAGATCGGCGAGCGTCGCGAGCGGTGATTCGACGCGCCACGTCCGCACGACCGCGTCTCCGGCAGCTACGAGGTCGTAGGGGTCGGTCAGCTGTCGCCCGAGGCTCGCCCAGACGGCTGCGGGTCTCGCGATGAGCAGTCCCGTGCGCGCATCGCGCATGGTGGTCACCAGCGAGGGCTTGGCCTCGTGACCGCGAACGCCGACGCTGCGAGGGAGCCGTCGCGGTCGGAACACCGACACATGCAGCAGCGATCGCGCGATCAGAAGGTACGGAAGAGGAATCCCGAGGATGACGGCGGCGGTGATGTGGCTGAAGAACTCGCCTTCGGTCATCCGCGGCGCGTAGGCGAGCGCCAGCGCGAGGTGGGCTCGCTCAGCGGGGCCGAGAGCCCGGCCGCCGCGGTCGAACGCGAGCTCCTCGGGGAGGCTCGCTTCGCGCACCACTCGCACCCCATGAAAGGGGCTGTCGACGTCGCTCCGACGCAGCCGCCCGGTCGGCACTCCGGCCTGTTTCGCCTGTCGCACGGAGAACCTGGGTCCGAGCTCTTCCGGAAGCGGTCGCATCACACAATGAGCGTGACCCGACCCCGCCGGCCGCACGCAGTCTCAGATCGACTCGGTGGGAAGTCCGGAGCTCACCCGGCCTGTGGAGGAAGCGACACACCCCACGCGCCCGTCGTTCCTCTCCCCCGCTGCTCACCTGCCCCAATCTGCGGGTGCGGGTGACACTTCGCGGCAGGTGAGCAATCACGTCGATGCCGGCGCTCGTGAGCGTGGCGGCGAGTCAGGGGCGCCGACGCCTGGCCGCGCGTGCTCGCTCCCCTGTCACAAGGTGCCGGTGCAGGTGACAGTTCGCGACAGGTGAGCAATCACTCGATGCCGACGACAACACCTCACCTGTCACGAAGCGTGGATGCGGGCGGCAAGTCGCGACAGGTGAGCAGAAGACACCGGGGGAATCCGGCAGGCGTCAGTTGGGGTAGATCGGGATGCGGACGTTGTCGAACTCGCCGCCGGTGAGGATCGCGAAGGTCTCGGCGTCCTCGTCCTCGAGGCCGTTCACCGCCGCGACGACGCCGCGGGGCGCCATGTCCATGGTGCAGACCTGGTCCGCGGGCGGTGTCACGAAGGTCACCGTGACCTCGGTCGCACTCGTCGCCTCGGTGTTCTCGATCTGCGGGGCGCACGAGGAGGAGCCCCACGACAGGATCACGAACTGCCCGTCGACGTCGGTCCAGCCGGCGCTGGGGAGGTAGTCCGTCTCGCCGCCCGTCTCGAGGCCGGCCACGCCCTCGAGGTCGGTGTCGCCGTGCCAGCCGTCGCCGGTCACCTCGATCTCGACATCCTGCGTGGGGTCGACGTCCGCGGGGGTGCCCACCAGGGTCACGCGGGGAACGAGGTCAGCGGTGCAGGCCGTGTCTCCCTCGGCGTCGACGAGCGTGACCTTGATCACATCGCCTTCGTTGGTCGCCTCCTCGGCGACCGGGATGCACGTCGAGCTGCCCTGCGTGACGATGCCGATCATGCGGCCGCCGTCGAGCCAGGCCGCGCCGACCTCCTGCTCGTTGCCGCTGTCGTCGCCCGTGCCGCTGGACGCCGGCGTCGGGTTCATGCCGCCGGAGCCGGCGGGAGTCGCGCAGGCGGTCAGGAGACCGGCGGCGAGCAGCGCCAGGCCCAGCCCGGCGAGGAGTGAACGGGAGCGAACAGGCATGCGAGGCCTCCTGAGTTCTGCGGACACCATCCCCCGCGGCATCCGTCTCCCATATCGTGTCGCAAAACGCCCCGGAATCTCAGCATCTCGGTCACGCGATGGTCACGATCCGCCGGGAGAACGCCCTACTGCAGCGCCGAAGTGAGACGCGCGAGGTTGTCGAGGACGGTCGAGCGCAGCGGCTGCTTCTCCCACTCCTCCAGCGTGAGCTCGCGGCTGAGCGAGCGGTACATGTCTTCCACGCCGCGCATCTGGCGCACGAACTCCTCGCCGCGCACGAGCATCGAGATCTCCATGTTGAGACCGAACGAGCGCATGTCCATGTTGCTCGAGCCGACGATCGCCACCTCGTCGTCGATGGTGAGGCTCTTGGTGTGCAGGATGAACGGCTTCTTGTACATCCAGATCCTCACGCCCGCCCGGAGCAGCGCCTCGTAGTAGCTGCGCTGGGCGTGGTAGACGATCGCCTGGTCGCCCTCCTCCGACACGAACAGCTCGACGTGGATGCCGCGCTGGCACGCGGTCGTGATCGCGAGGAGCATCGCCTCGTCGGGCACGAAGTACGGGCTCACCACGATGATCTTGCGCTGTGCGGCGTAGAGCAGCCCGGCGAAGAGCTTGAGGTTGTTCTGGAACTCGAACCCGGGCCCGGACGGGATGATCTGGCAGTCGAGGTCGCCCGGGCCGCTGCGCACGTCGAAGAGGTCGATCTGCTCGGTGAGCACCTCGTCGGTCTCGCTGTACCAGTCGCTCAGGAAGACGGCATTGACGGATGCCACGACCGGGCCTTCGATGCGGGCCATGAGGTCGACCCAGTGCAGGCCGCGCCGGATGTTCTTGCGCAGGTTGTACGTCGAGTCGGTGACGTTCTGCGACCCGGTGAAGGCGACGCGACCGTCGACGACGAGGAGCTTGCGGTGATTGCGCAGGTCGGGGCGCTGGTACTTGCCGCGCAGCGGCTGCACCGGGAGCATGAGGTGCCATTGCGCTCCCATCGCCGTCAGTCGCTTGAGAGTGCGCTTGTAGAACGGCTTGCCGCGGTTCGCCCAGTGGTCGAGGAGCACCCGCACGGTCACGCCCCGCGCCGCCACCTCTTCGAGCGCGCGGAAGAAGTTGTCGGTCGCGGCATCCGCCTGGAGGATGTAGAACTCGACGTGCACGAACCGCTCCGCCTCGCGGATCGCGGCCGCCATCGCGTCGAGGCTCTCCTGGTAGTCCGGGATCAGTTGTGCGGCGTTGTCGCCGGCGAGCGGCATCGCGCCCAGGTTGCGGTTGAGGGTCACGAGCGACGTGAACCAGCCGGGGGCGTGAGGACGCAGCGTACCGAAGTCGAGGGAGGCGCTCGTGTCGTGGATGTAGTCGTTGATGCGCTCCTGCTTGCGCCGGCGCTTGCGCGGCAGCCGCGGGTTGCCGATCAGGAGGAACAGGAACACCCCGATGATCGGGATGAAGTAGATCGCCAGCAGCCACGCCATCGCGGCGGTCGGGCGGCGGTTGCGCGGCACGACGATGATCGCCGTGACACGGATGACGATGTCGACGATGAAGACGAGCACCACCCACCACGTCGCATCGAACGTGATGGTGATCATCGAGTGTGGCCTCTCCCCGCCGATCGGGCGGATGCCGCCGATCGGACGCGCGGATCGAACGGTGTGCCCACTGTATCGGGGGTGACGGACGCGGCCCTGCATCCCGCCGATGTCGGCGGTCGCCCGTCGTCAACCCGGCGGAGGTCAGCCGGAGCCCGGGTTCAGGCGTCGGTGGAGGCCGTGCCGGACGCCACGGGCGGCAGCCCGCGCTTGGCGCGCTCCTCGGCCTCGATCTTGGCGTAGACGCGCCGCTCGGTGCGGTCCGCGCGGACGATGCTGCGCAGCACGAAGAAGAAGATCAGCGACACGAGGACGGTCGGCAGAAGCGTCCAGAACGCCGCGACCCAGTAATCCATGCCTTCAAGGATACGCCGTGCGGGTATCGGCTCCTCCCCAGGCCTCGTGCCGGGCGTCCAACGGGGAGGTTGTACACAGGAGGACGGCGGACGGGGTTCTTACTCCCTGGATTTCGCCGCCGTTCCGCTCGCCGCGGTTCCTCCACAGGCGGCCACCGCGGGGACCTGGGTGGGCTATCGATCCACAGCTCTTCCAGCCCGGCGATCGCGCCCCGCAGAGTCGACGTTCATGACCCCTACCGTCGTGAAAGCCGCGGATGCCGCGCAATTCCTCTCCTTCGTCCCCCGCATGCTCGGCTATCACCCGACGCAGAGCCTCGTCGTGATCCCGTTCCACGGCGCCCGCAGCCTCGGCGCGATGCGATTCGACCTCCCCGACGGCGATGCCGACGCCGTCGACCGGATCGCCGCGACGGTGACCGGCATGGTGTGCCGGCTCGCCGAGGCCGATGCCGTCGCCGCGATCGCGTACACCGCCGCGCGGTTCGAAGACGGCGGACGGATGCCGCACCGCGACCTCCTCGCCGCGCTCGAGCGCCGCTCCGACGCGTGCGGCCTGCGGATCACCGACCTGTTGTGCGTCGCCGCCGACGGGTGGGGCTCGGTGCTCGACGCCGACTGCCCCGCCGCGGGCCGGCCGCTCGGCGACCTCGAGTGGAGCGGCACCGGCGAGATCCCCGAGCCCGACGGCGATCAGGCGACCGGGGCGAACCTGCCCGTCTGCTCGGCCGAGGAGCGCGAGCGGGTGGCCGAGGCGATGGCCGCCCTCGCCCAGGCGGTCGCGGTGCTCTGCGGCCCCGACGCCGTCGCCGGCACCGCCACACGCACCGCGCAGTCGGCGCGGACCGCGGCAGCACAGCACGAACCCCTGCCCGATCCCGGGCTCGAACAGGGCGCAGTCGAGGACGCCCCCCGGTCCCAGGATCGCTCGAGCGACCTCGGCCCGGTGCCGGCGCCTGTGTCGGGCGTGGCGGAGGCCGCGGCATCCGTTCCCGGCGAGGCTGCGCGGGTCGACCCGAGGGCACTCGCCGCGGTGTGCCGATTCGACGATCTGCCGGGGTTCTTCGAAGACGCCCTGGCGCGACAGCTCGACGCGTCGGACGCCTACGACATCGCGGCACTGGTGTGGTGCCTGGCGCGCCCGTCGCTGCGGGATGTCGCGCTCGTGCAGTGGAGCGGCAATCTCGCCCAGGGCGACGAGGCGCTCGACGCGCAGCTGCGCTGGGAGTCCGGCGAGGAGTATCCGGCGCATCTCGCGATGCGCATGTGGGGCGAGGGCGATCGGCCGGATGCGGCCCGGCTCGAGGCCGCGCTGCGGTTGTCGCGCCAGGCCGCGGCCGTCGCACCGCGTGACGAGCGGCCCGGCCCGCTCGCGATGTGCGCGTGGCTGTCGTGGGCTCTCGGCCGGTCGACGCACGCCGCCGCCTACGCGGAGCACGCGTGCGAGATCGAACCCGAGCACGGGCTGTCGCAGATCGTGCTCTCGTTCGTGGACGCCGGGCACCTGCCCGACTGGGCGTTCCAGCGCGCGAGCGCCCGGTGATCTTCGTGCGGGACGATCCCGCCGGCGGGCTACTTGACGAGCGGGAAGAGGATCGTCTCGCGGATGCCGAGCCCGGTCACGGCCATCAGCAGACGGTCGATGCCCATGCCCATACCGCCGGTCGGCGGCATGCCGTGCTCGAGCGCGCGGAGGAACTCCTCGTCGATACGCATCGCCTCAAGGTCGCCCTTGGCGGCGAGCTTCGCCTGCTCGACGAACCGCTCGCGCTGGATGACCGGGTCGACGAGCTCGGAATAGCCGGTCGCGAGCTCGAAGCCGCGGACGTAGAGGTCCCACTTCTCGACGACGCCGGCGATCGAGCGGTGCTCGCGCACGAGCGGGCTGGTGTCGACGGGGAAGTCCATGACGAAGGTGGGGCGCACGAGGCCCGGCTTCACGAAGTGCTCCCAGAGCTCCTCCACGAGCTTGCCGTGGATGGCGTGCGGCGGCAGCTCCACTCCCTCCGCCTCGGCGAGCGCGACGAGGTCCTCGAACGGCGTCTCGGGCGTGATCGCGCGGCCCGCCGCGTTCGACAGGGAGTCGTACATCGAGAGGCGATCCCACTGGCCGCCGAGGTCGTACTCGGTGCCGTCGGCCCACGTGACCGTCGTCGAACCCGAGATCGCGACCGCTGCGTTCTGGATCAGCTCCTGGGTGAGGTCGGCGATGCCGTTGTAGTCGCTGTACGCCTGGTAGGCCTCGAGCATCGCGAACTCGGGGCTGTGCGTCGAGTCGGCGCCTTCGTTGCGGAAGTTGCGGTTGATCTCGAACACGCGGTCGATGCCGCCGACCACCGCGCGCTTGAGGAACAGCTCCGGAGCGATGCGCAGGTAGAGGTCGGTGTCGAACGCGTTCGAATGCGTGATGAACGGACGAGCGGAGGCCCCGCCGTGCTGCACCTGCAGCATCGGCGTCTCGACCTCGACGAAGTCGTGGGACGCGAAGGTGTCGCGCAGGCTCGCGTTGACCTTGGCGCGGGCGAGGACCGTCTCGCGTGCGCGGTCGCGCACGATGAGATCGAGGAAGCGGCTGCGGACGCGGCTCTCCTCGCTGAGCTCCGAGTGCAGGTTCGGCAGCGGAAGCACCGCCTTCGACGCGATGCGCCAGTCCGAGACCATGATCGACAGCTCGCCGCGACGGCTCGAGATGACCTCACCCGAGACGAAGACGTGGTCGCCGAGGTCGACGAGATCCTTCCAGGCCTGCAGCGACTCGTCGCCCACGGCTGCGAGCGACACCATCGCCTGGATGCGGCTCCCGTCGCCCGACTGCAGCGAGGCGAAGCAGAGCTTGCCGGTGTTGCGGCTGAAGACGACACGACCGGCGACCGCAGCGGTGACACCGGTCTCGGCGCCCGCCTCGAGGTCGGCGAAGCGCTCTCGCAGCGCCGGGATCGTGTCGGTGATCGGCAGGCTCACCGGATACGCGCCGCCCGCAGCATCCGCCCGCTCCGCGATCAGACGCTCGCGCTTGGCCAGCCGCACGGCCTTCTGCTCGAAGACGTCTTCTTCGGCCTGGTCGGCGGTCTCGGCGGGCGAGGTCGTGTCGGTCACGGGATGCGCTCCTCGATGGGGTGTTCTCCGCAGAACGCGGACCCCCAAGTCTATCGAGGTGCTCGACGGCGCGAGTAAGGTCGGGGACGCTCCACGAACGCCCACCTCGACACGATCGGACGGCGCCATGACGCGAGCTCGTCGCACGATGTCGGATCGCGCCGGATTCTGGGTCGTCGCGGCGGCATTCACCACCGTCACCGCCTATGCCACGGTTCCGACGCCGTTGTACCCGCTCTACCAGGCGGCCGACGACTTCCCCGTTCCGGTCGTCACCTTCATCTTCACGGCGTTCGCGGTCGGCGTCGTGTTCAGCCTGTTCCTGATCGGCCATATCAGCGACTGGGCCGGGCGGCGGCGGATGTCGGTGATCGCGGTCGCCGTCTCGGCGATCGCGGCGGCCCTCTTCATCGCGTGGAACTCGGTCCCCGGCCTCATCGTCGCCCGATTCGTCGATGGGGTCAGCGTGGGCATCCTCAGCGCGGCAGCGACTGCTCACCTCGCCGAACTGCGTGCGAGAGCGCGACCCGCGGAGACGGCGGTCCTCGCGGCGTCGGTCGCCGGGGCCGCCAATCTCGGCGGGCTGGCGCTCGGACCGCTCGTGGGCGGCCTGTTCGCCGAATTCGCTCCCGACCCTCTCGAGCTCGTGCACGTCGTGTTCCTGGTGCTCTTCGTCTCCGCGGCACTCGTTCTGCGCCACGTGCCGGAGACGGTGGACACAGGCGCGGCGCACCCGCCGTATCGGCCGCAGAGACTGGCCTTCCCACCCGCATCCGGCGCGGCCTTCGCGGCAGCGAGCACCGGCGCGGCCGCCTCCTTCGCGCTCTTCGCGCTGTTCACGTCGCTCGCCCCGACGTTCCTGCACGACACGTTCCACGTGTCCGACCATCTGGTGGACGGCGCGACGGTCTTCGCGGTCTTCGGGGCTGCGGCGACCGCGCAGCTGCTGCTCGTGCGGGTCGCGCAGCGGGCGCAGCTCCTCGTCGCGATCGGATGCTTCGTGGTCGGACTCGTGGCCATCGCCGCGGGCGCGCTGATCCCTGCCCTCGGGCTGTTCATCGCGGGCGGAGTCGTCGCCGGTTCCGGCGCCGGCATCATGTTCCGCTCCGCGATCGCAGCGGCTGGGGCGCTCGCCGCGCCGGACCGGCGAGGCGAGACCCTCGCACTCCTCTTCCTCATCGCCTACGGAGGGCTCGTCGCTCCCGTGCTCCTCGTCGGGCTCAGCCTCCCGTTCGCGAGCGAGACGACCGTGCTGCTCGTGTTCTCCGCCGCCGTGCTCCTGGCGACGGTCGGCGCCGGAGTCGCGATGCGCCGCCACTCCTCCCCGGCCGGCACGCCGGACGACCGAGCGCGCTGAGCCCGGCCGGGCCGGGGCGGGTGAACCTCAGGACAGGTCGACCGGAACGCCGAGCGGCGCCCAGCGCACCTTCTCGCGCACGGACCCGGGAGCGGCGTCGAAGACCTTGCCTGCGGCCTCCTCCTGCTGCGAGAAATGGCTCCAGCCCTCGACGTGGACCGGTACGGCGACGCCCGGCTGGGCGAGTCTGATCAGTTCGACCGCATCGTCGGCGTCCATCGTGTACGCGAGCGGGCCCGTGAGCGGGAACCTCACGGCACCGATGTGGACGAGCGCCACGTCGGGCCGCATGCCCGTCGCCGCGCGCCGCAAGTCACCGTACATCACGGTGTCGCCGGTGACCCACAGGCCCGGCCGCGCGGAGTCACGGAGCGAGAGCGCGAACCCGACGACGGGTCCGACGATCGGACGCGTGAGAGGTGCGCCGTGCCGGCACGGTGTCGCGGTGATGACAAGGTCGGGCTTGCCGTCGGCCGTGAGGGTGACCGCGTCTCCGGCGGTCAGTCCTCGGGCGTCCGGGTGCACGCCCTTCGCCGTCAGCGACTTCGCCCCGGCGACGGTCGTCAGCACGGTCCGTGCCGCCGACAGACCCTCCCGACCGGCGTCATCGAGATTGTCGGCGTGGTGGTGGTGGCTGAGCAGCACGAGGTCCACCTCGCCGATCTCGGAGAGCCCGATCGCCGGGCCCGTCGTCTTGCGCGACGACGTGCCGAACCCGAACGAGTACGTGCGCCCCGGCGGATCGAACGTCGGGTCGGTGAGGATCCGCCACCCTTCCCACTCGACGAGGGCGGTCGGACCGCCGATCCGCGTGACGCGCATGTCGCCTCCCAGGCCCCGTCCGCGGGGCGATCAGCCGAGGTAGATCTCGGCGTTGTCGATGAACCGGTGGCCCGCCACCGACGCGGCGATGAGGGCGAGCGCGGGACCGCTGCTGCCCTCGTCGACCGGCAGGAACGTCGCCGGGTCGACGACGCTGAGGTACTCGAGCCGGATCCGCGGCTCCCCCATGAGCGCGGACTGCGCGGCGGCGATGCACGCGTCGACGCCGCGGTCGGCGTTCGCGGCGGCGGCGTCGAGCGCGGCCGGGAGCAAGGCCGCAGCCGCGAGGTCACGATCCTCGAGCATTCCGACGCGCGTCGACACCGGCAGCCCGTCGTCGCCGCGCACGGTCTCGACCGTCGCGACCTCGATGCCGAAGAACAGATCGCGGATCATGCGGCGCACGAGGAACACGCGCTGCCGATCACGGTCGCCGTAGACGGCGACGTCGGGCTGGACGAGGTGGAACAGCTTCGCCTCGACGGTGAGGAGCCCGTCGAAGTAGAACGGGCGCGCGCGCCCTTCGTATCGAAGGCCGAGGTCGCCGGCGGTGACCTTCGTCGTCGCGGAGCCGTCGGGGAGCAGCTCGCCCGCTTCGGGCGCGAACACGACCTCGACGCCGAGCGACTCGAGCAGCCGCTCGTCTTCGTCAGGCGTTCGGGGGTACGCAGCGAAATCGGCAGGGGATGCGAAGCGCAGCGGGTTGACGAACACCGACACGACGACGACGTCGGCCACCTCGCGAGCCCGGTGGACGAGATCGATGTGCCCGTCATGGAGCGAGCCGATCGTGGAGATGAGCGCGATGCGCGCTTCCGGCGCGGAGGCGCGGACCTCGGCGAGCCGAGCCCGCAGCTCGTCGACGGTGCTGATCATCCTTGGATCGTAGCGGGGGGCTCGGCTCCAGGACCGGAGCCCGCCTCCGCCAGCGCGTGGTCGATCGTCGTGTGCGCCAGCACGGACAGGAACGACCCCGGATGCGGCACGCCCGCCTCAGCGAGCAGCGCAGCCGCCTGCCGCACGATCGAGCGCGAGAAATCGCGTGCCGTCGCGATCGCCTCGGCGTACGCGGGCCGGGCGGACTCGTCGACGACGACCGGCTCGCAGCCGAGCTCGACGGCGAGAGCCTGCGCGATGGGCAGCACCGGACCGGGCGCGGTGACCGCGGCGTACGCGCTCGAGAGTGCCCGCAGATCCATCGACGTTCCACTGAACTCGATCGCGGGGTGCACGGCGAGCGGGATCGCCCCCTTCGCGACCGCGGCGGACAGGATGCCGGTGCCCCACGCCGGATCGGTGTGCAGCACGAGCTGCCCGGGCTGCCAGGCACCGACCTCGGCCAGCCCGGTGACCAGCCCCTCGAGCTGGTCGTGGGGCACCGCGACGATGACCAGCTCGCTGCGGCGGGCGACCTCGGTGGCGTCGAGGACGGGAACTCCCGGCAGGATCGCCTCGACCCGCTCGGGGTCGGAACCCCGGGTGATCCCGACGAGCGCGTGCCCGGCTCCGGCGAGCGCGGCGCCGAGCACCGGCCCGACCCGGCCCGCACCGATGATGCCGACGCCGAGGCGACCTTCGCGGGTCATCCGCGGCCCTCCCCCGGCTCGGGGACGACGGTGTAGCCGGGCGGCGGCGGGGGCACCGAGCCGACGGTCTGCGTCTCAGCTGCGGCGCGTGTCGTCGCCGCCGCCGCAGCGGGCACATACGCCTCGGGCGCCGCGGAATCGGAGGTGGCGGCATCCGTCTCCGCCCAGCGGTGCGTGCGGTCAGCCAGCGCAGCGCGCACGGAGCCGTGGGCGACGTCGTCGAACAGCGCGAGGGCGGTGTCGCGGTCGACCGCGGCGAGGAACGGTGAGACCGGCCCGGTCACGACGTGTGCGCGCACGTTGGTCACGCGCGACGCGCGGTCGAGCGGCCCCTGATGGAGCGCGAAGCTCTGCAGGCGGGCGAGCGGCAGGATCACGAGCTTGCGCCACACCACGCCGCGCCGCATCAGCAGCACATCGTCGGTGAGGCGGAAGCCGTTGCGCCGGAACGAGAAGGGCCGGATCCACCACGCGCGCTTCGGCGTGTTCGTGAAGGGGTCGCTCTCGGTCGGACCGTGCATGCCCTCCCGCACGATGAGCGCCCGCTCGTCTTCGGGCAGCGACGGCTGCAGCAGCCGCAGCACCCGGTCGACATCGGACGCCGTGCCGACGGGCAGCACCGTCGTGAACTGATCGGTCGTCGAGTCGGTGGCGCTGCGACCGGTGAGACGGTTGATGCGGATCGTCCACCATCCGGCCGGGCGCCAGAAGATCCCCTGCGTCACCTCGACGGCGTGCACGCGGCCGGGAGGGACGATCTCGGTGATGGTCGTGAAGAGCCCGAATGTGATGCGCACGCCGTCCGGCGTCGGCGCGATCGAGTAGCGCAGCGAGCGGACGATCGAGCGCACCCAGTACGCCCCGAAACCGATGATGGCGGGGACGAAGCCGAACAGCAGCCACGTCACGCCCTGGCTCACGCCGATCACGATCGCGACGATCGCGAACAGCAGTCCCAGCGTCGACGTGCTGAGGACATGGGATGCTACGAGCCGGCCGAGCGGGATATGGACGACCGATTCGAGCTCGGCGACCGGAGCCTCGGGGCCCTCGATGAGCCCGGTGATCTCGCGGCCGACGGTCTGGCTCAGCGACGCGACCCTGCCCGCCTGCCTCGGCGCCGTGGCAGCGGCCGGGCCGGCCGTCATCGCGAGCCGGCGCCCGGAGGCGAGGCGCAGGATGTCGGCGCGGACCGCCTCCGCGTTGGCGGTCGAGAGGTACTCCAGCTTGACGTTCGCGTCCGTCCCGGCGCCGACGACCTCGAGCTTGGCCATGCCCAGCAGCCGCGCGATCATCGGGCGGGTGAGGTTCACCCCCTGCACGCGGTCGAGGGGTGCGCGCCGCTGCGTGCGGAACAGGATGCCGCTGCGCACTTCGACGTCGTCGTCGGTGATGCGGAACGTGTGGAAGCGCCACGACGTGTAGAACACCGCGACGAGCACGATCAGCACCGCGAGGACGGCGACACCGGCGAGCACGTAGAGGTTGTTCGCGATGATGAAGTCGATCGGGTCGCGGCCGACCTGCTCCCACTCCACGACCTCGTCGCCCACGCCGGGGGCCAGCCACGGCAGGAAGATGTACAGCAGCCGGTCGCGCAGGTTCGTCAGGACGATGCCGATGATGACGATGAGGAACAGCCCGCCGCGCAGCAGCGGGGTGAGCGGGTGCAGACGATGCCACTCGCCGTCGCTCAGCGGCGACCGCACGAGCTGCGGCGGCGGCGCGCCCGGCCCTGCGGGTGTCGCGGGCTCGCGAGGGAGAAGCGGATCGGTCATAGACCCGTGCGCCGGCTCTCGGCGACCTCGACGAGGTGGTCGCGAAGGGTCTCGGCGGTGGACTGCGCGAGGCCCGGGATCACGACACCGGTCGCGGCCGCCGCCGTGACGAACTTCAGCTGCGCGATGCCGAAGCCTCGGTCGAGCGGGCCGTGGGTGATGTCGATGAGCTGCATGCGGCCGTACGGCACGGCGACGAATCGCTGCCAGAGGATGCCGCGACGGAAGACCAGGTCGTCGTCGCGCAGCTGGTAGCCGATGGCCCGGGCCTGCCGCGGCAGGATGATGAGCGTCCACGCGAGGATCACCGTCATGATCCCGCCGGGGATCCAGGCCCAGAGCTGGTGCATCAGCAGCGTGAGCACGAGCGTCGCCGCGATCACGACCACCAGGAACGATCCGGTCGAGATCAGCTGCACCGTCACGTACTTCGGCGAGATCTGATGCCATACCCCGCCTTCGAGGGCGAGCCGATTCTCCGACCGGGGCTCGACGAGCCGCGAGAACTCCGGCGCCGCGTCCGGCGCCGACACCGGGCCGGCCGCCCCCGCCTCAGTGGTTGTGGATTCTCGGTTCGAGTCCGGGGTCGTCGCCTCCGGGCTGTTCGTCATCGTCGTCCTTCCGGATGGTGCACAGGTGCTCCGCGACCAGACCCGCGGCGACCAGCAGGGCGCCGCACACGGTCGTCGCGATGACCGTTCCCAACGAGCCTAGCGAGGGCGGGACCGGCCGGGTCGCGAGGAAGATCCAGAGCCCCGCGCCGAGCCCGCCGATCGCGGCGCCCACGATGCTCGACGCCTTCGCGAGCATCGCGACGCGCACCGCGCGGAAGGGGTCGATCTTCGCCTTCGACGTGCCGTGCGTCGCGCGCCGGATCGGGATCGCGAGCCCGACCACGACGGCGCCGAGCAGCACGAGGAGGATCGGCAGGGTCACCGCCGGGGTGAACGTGGGCCTTCCTGCCGAGGTCAGCACCTGATCGACGAGGAACCCCGCCGCGACCCCGAGGATCGCGGCGAGGATCAGGACGCCCGCACCCGTGCGCTTCATCGGTCCTCCGCCCGCAGCCGGCGCAGCGCCTCGTCGACGCGGCCGACGCCGGGCAGCACCGCGTCGGGGTCGACGGCCAGCCACGGCCCGAGCACGAAGTCGCGCTGGGCCGCGCGCGGGTGCGGCAGCAGCATCCGCGGATCGTCGCTGACGACGTCGCCGTAGACGATCAGGTCGAGATCGAGCGTGCGATCCTCCCATCCGGGTTCCCGTGCCGAACGCGCCGCGGACCGCACCCGGCCGTGCCGCTGCTCGATCGCGTGGAGGTAGCCGAGCAGCACCGACGGCGCCAGGCGCGTGGTGAGGATCGCCACCGCGTTGAGATAGGCCGGGGCCGAGGCATCCGGTCCTTCCGGCTTCAGCGCGACCGACTCGACCGGCTCCGACACGCGCACCGCATCGACGAGCGGAATGCGCGCGAGGTCTTTGATCGCCCCCGACATCGTCTCGGCGCGATCGCCGAGGTTGGCACCGAGCGCGACGACGGCTTCCACTGCTTCGCGCGGATGACGCTCGGCGTCGCCGTCGAAGCCCTGTGCCAGACGACGGTTCACGATTCCACCGCTTCCGCCGGGCGGCCGCGACGGATGGTCACCGACACGTCCGAGAACGGAACGGTGATCGGGGCCTGCGGCTTGTGGACGGTGACAGCGACCACCTGGACGAGGTCGTACGACAGGAGGTCGTCGGCGATGCGCGCCGCCACACCCTCGATGAGGTTGAGGGGCTCGCCGCCGACGAGCTCCACGATGCGCTCGGCAACCTCCCCGTAGTGGACCGTGTCGGCGACGTCGTCGGTCTCGGCCGCCTCGGTGGTGTCGACGTACAGCGTCACGTCGACGACGAACTCCTGACCTTCGCGCCGCTCGTCCTCGAATACGCCGTGGTACCCGAAGGCGCGCACGCCGGTCAGCGTGATCTCGTCGATGGGGTGCATCAGCCCTCCTGGCTGCCGGTTCGGTCGCCCTGGCGCTGCCCTGCCCAACGCTCGGCGACCATCAGAGCATCCCGCGTGGCGGCGACATCGTGCACCCGCACCGCCCACACCCCGCTCTGCGCCGCAAGGGCGCTCGTCACCGCGGTCGCCAGGTCGCGCCGAGCCTCATGGACGTCGGACGCCTCCGCCGCGAGCGCGTCGGAGAGGAATCGCTTGCGGCTGGTCCCGATCAGCACCCGCTGCCCCATCTCGACGAAGCGGTCGAGCCCGCTCAGCGTCTCCCAGTTCTGGTCGCCCTGCTTTCCGAAGCCGATGCCGGGGTCGATGATGACCCGGGCGGGACCGATGCCCGCGGCCGCGGCCGCCTCGATCCGCGCGGTGAGCTCTCGGCTCACCTCGGCGACGACGTCGTCGTAGACAGCGCGTGCGTACATGTCGGCGGAGTGACCGCGCCAATGCTGGAGCACCACGTCCGCGTCCGTCGAGGCCACCGCCGCGAGCATCTCCGGATCGGCCATCCCACCCGAGACATCGTTCACGATCCGCGCGCCCGCGTCGACGGCGGCGACCGCGGTCGACGCGTTCATGGTGTCGATGCTGACCACGATGCCCGCCTGCGAGAGGGCGCGCACGACGGGAAGAACCCGCTCCTGCTCGACCTGCGGCGCGACGCGCTCCGCGCCGGGCCGCGTCGACTCGCCGCCGACGTCGAGGATGTCGGCACCCTGCGCGTGCAGCCGCAGTCCGTGGGCGACGGCGGTGTCGGCATCCGCGTATCGTCCGCCGTCGCTGAACGAGTCGGGCGTCACGTTGACGATGCCCATGATCAGGGTCATCCGCGTCCTGCTCCGATCAGCGCGATCAGCTCGGCGCGTGCCCCGGGTTCGGCGAGGTCGCCGCGTGCGGCGATCGTCACCGTCGAGGCGTCCGGCTGCCGGCCGCCGCGCATCGTCACGCATTCGTGCGATGCGTCGAGCACGACCAGCACGCCGCGGGCATCGAGCGACCCGGCGATCACGTCGGCGATCTGCTCCCCCAGCCGCTCCTGCACCTGGGGCCGCGACGACAGGATCTCGACGACCTTCGGCAGTGCCCCGAGGCCGACGACCTGCTCGCCGGGGAGGTACGCGAGGTGCGCGTGCCCGCGGAACGGCAGCAGGTGGTGCTCGCACACCGAGCGGAAGATGATGTCGCGCAGGATCACCGCGCCCGACGGCAGCGTGTCGGGCGCCGGCCCGCGCGACACCGAGATGGTGTGCGCGAGGGGGCCTGCAGCATCCGTCCCCACTCCCGCGAAGAACTCCGAGTACGCGTCGGCCACGCGTTCGGGCGTCTGCCTCAGCCCGGGACGCTCGGGGTCTTCGCCGATCGCCTCGAGCAGTTCGCGCACGAGCGCGGCGACGCGCTCACGATCGACGGCCATAGGCCGAGCCTACGCGGTCGCCGGGCGAGCCTGTCCGGTGGGGCGGCGCTTGGTCGCCTTCTCGGCAGCCGGCTGCTCGTCGGCCTCGACGCTCGCGGCGAGACCGGCCTCGTCGCGGCGCTGCGGCACGTCGATCGGAGGCACGGTCGACGGGGGACGCTGCTCGCTCGACAGCCACTGCGGGCGCGGGGGCAGGCGCTTGACGTCCTTGAAGATCTCGGCGAGCTCCAGGTGGTCGAGCGTCTCCTTCTCGAGGAGTGCCAGCGCGAGCTTGTCGAGCACGTCGCGGTTGTCGTTGATCACCAGGTACGCCTCGTTGTGCGCCTGCTCGATGAGATCGCGCACCTGGACGTCGACGCGCTCGGCGACGCGCTCCGAGAACTCGCGGCCGTGGCCCATGTCGCGGCCCATGAAGACCTCGCCGGACGACTGGCCGAGCTTGACCGGGCCGATGTCGCCGGTCATGCCGTACTCGGTGACCATCTTGCGGGCGATGTTCGTCGCCTTCTCGATGTCGTTGGAGGCCCCGGTCGTCGGGTCGTGGAAGACGATCTCTTCGGCGACGCGGCCACCCATCGCGTAGGTGAGCTGGTCCTGCAGCTCGTTCCGGGTGACGGAGTACTTGTCGTCCAGCGGGAGCACCATCGTGTAGCCGAGCGCCTTGCCGCGCGGGAGGATCGTCACCTTCGTGACGGGGTCGGTGTGGTTCATCGCCGCCGCCGCGAGCGCGTGACCGCCCTCGTGGTACGCCGTGATGAGCTTCTCCTTGTCCTTCATCACGCGCGTGCGGCGCTGCGGGCCGGCGATCACGCGGTCGATGGCCTCGTCGAGGGCGCGGTTGTCGATCAGCTGCGCGTTGGAGCGGGCGGTCAGCAACGCGGCCTCGTTCAGGACGTTGGCGAGGTCGGCGCCGGTGAAGCCGGGGGTCTTGCGGGCGACGACCTCGAGGTCGACACCGTCGGCGAGCGGCTTGCCGCGGCCGTGCACCTCGAGGATCTTCGTGCGCCCCTTGAGGTCGGGCGCGTCGACGCCGATCTGGCGGTCGAAGCGGCCGGGACGCAGCAGCGCGGGGTCGAGGATGTCGGGACGGTTGGTCGCCGCGATCACGATGACGTTCGCCTTCGGGTCGAAGCCGTCCATCTCGACGAGCATCTGATTGAGCGTCTGCTCACGCTCGTCGTGCCCGCCGCCCATGCCGGCGCCGCGGTGACGGCCGACGGCGTCGATCTCGTCGATGAAGATGATCGCGGGGGCGCTCTCCTTGGCCTGGTTGAACAGGTCGCGCACGCGGCTGGCGCCGACGCCCACGAACATCTCCACGAAGTCCGAACCCGAGATCGAGTAGAACGGCACGCCCGCCTCGCCGGCGACGGCGCGGGCGAGAAGGGTCTTGCCGGTTCCGGGGGGGCCGTACAGCAGGACGCCCTTCGGGATGCGGGCCCCGACCGCCTGGAACTTCGACGGGTCCTTCAAGAAGTCCTTGATCTCTTCGAGCTCTTCGATCGCCTCGTCGGAGCCGGCGACGTCCTGGAAGGTGACCTGCGGCATCTCCTTCGTCACGAGCTTCGCGCGCGACTTGCCGAACTGCATGACCTTGCTGCCGCCGCCCTGCGCGCTCGACAGCAGGAACCAGAACAGCAGACCGAGCAGCAGGATCGGAAGGAGCAGCGAGATGAAGCCGTCGAACCACGTCGCGCGCGGCACAGCGTCGTTGAAGCCGTCCT
Source organism: Microbacterium sp. NPDC056569 (assembly GCF_042793475.1). Classification (NCBI taxonomy): domain Bacteria; kingdom Bacillati; phylum Actinomycetota; class Actinomycetes; order Micrococcales; family Microbacteriaceae; genus Microbacterium; species Microbacterium sp. NPDC056569. The sequence continues at coordinate 537,718 of NZ_JBHTUV010000001.1, forward strand.
CGGGATTCGCGGCGTTCACGGCGTCGACGACCTCGGCGGCACGTGCCGAGACGTAGTAGAACTGCACGTCGGTGGCGCCCTCGTACTCCTCGGAGAGCTTCATGTCGACCCGCTGGTCGCCGTCGGTGTTCACGACCTCGGTGACCGTGTCGCCCGAGAGCAGCTCGAGGCCCTCCTGCGTGGAGATCTGCTTCGCGCCGCCCAGGCTCGAGATGAGCGAGAACCCCACGATGAGGAAGACCCCGATCAGCAGGACGTAGAAGAGCGGGTTGCGGGTGATCTTCTTGAAGTCCATGGCGCGGGCGCGAGCCCGACCCCTTTCGTCGACGTGCCGCCGCGGACGGGAAAACCCCCGCCGACGGTTGAATCAGGGTATCGCGCGATTCCTAGGCGCCGTCTGTGCATTCGCCCCGGGCGTAATCACAGCGATCCCGCTAGCGTGGGGGTGAAGCGCTGCACGAGCCCACGCCGAGGAGGACCCCGTGCCCCGCATCCGCCCCTCGCTCATCGCCCTCGCCGCGACGGCCGTCGTCCTCGCCGGGTGCGCGTCCGGTCCGCAGTCGCTGCCGCCCGCCGGGATCGTCGCCGAGATCTCCTGCGCGGGCATGGACCCGTTCGGCGGCGATCCGGCAACCGACGCCGGGCGTGTCCCCGACGACTTCGAGCCCGTCGCCGCCGTCCGCTGCGTGCCGTTCCAGGAGGTCGAGGACGATGACGGCGTGTGGTCCGTCGTGCTCCGGGAGCGACTGGAGGGCGACCTCACCGCGGTGCTCGCCGCGCAGGCCGAGCCCGACGACGCCCGCTGGCCGGGTGCGTGCGCGGCGATCGCGACGATCGCACCGCTCGTGTGGCTGACGGATGCTGCGGGCCGAGGCATCCGTCTGCGCTATCCGGTCGACGGCTGCAGCCAGCCGAAGGTCGAGCTGATCGGGGACGCGCTGGCCGGGCTCGCCGTCGTGCAGACCGACGAGGAGCAGCGCACGCTCACCCAGCCCCGCGCGGCGCTGGACGCGGGGTGCGCGCCGACGTGGTCGGCGAGGCCGCTGCAGATCGTGCCGCCCGAGGAGCTCGGCGAGCTGGAGGGGCAGGCGGAGGCGGAGGTTGCGCCGCAGCCCGCCCCCACGTGGGACGGTGTCCAGACCATCCCGTGGGAGCCCCCGCGGACGCCGGCGCCCGGCGAGGTCGAGACGCTGCGACTGTGCGCGTACTCCACAGACGAGGCCGCGAACCCGACGGCGACGCCGGCGCCCGGGGCGAAGACATGGGTGACGATCGAGGTCGAGGGCACGGCCTGGTTCGCCGGCAGCCGCGCGCTGGACGCCGCCGAGACCCGCGCCGTGCTCGAGGCCGCAGCATCCGCTCAGCCGCTGCCGGAGTCCTGCGACGACATCCCCGGCTCCCTCGTCGTGCTCGACGCGGGTCAGGAGGGGAAGGCGCCGATCACGGTGGAGCTGGACGGATGCCGCCGGCTCATCGTCGATCACTTCCGGACGTTCGCCGCACCGCCGGCGCTGGTGGAACTGCTCGCCGGCTGACGCGGGTCAGGAGTAGACGTGGGGCGCGAGCACCGCGACGTCGCGGAGGTTGCGGTACTTCTCGGCGTAGTCGAGGCCGTAGCCGACGACGAACTCCGTCGGGATGTCGAAGCCCACGTACCGGCAGTGCACCTCGACCTTCGCGGCCTCGGGCTTGCGCAGCAGCGCGAAGACCTCCACGGATGCCGCGCCGCGGGCCGCGAAGTTCTCGAGCAGCCAGCTGAGGGTCAGGCCCGAGTCGATGATGTCTTCCACGATGAGGACGTGCTTGCCGAGGATGTCGGTGTCGAGGTCCTTGCGGATCTGCACGACACCGCTCGACTTCGTGCCGGCCCCGTACGACGACACGGCCATCCAGTCCATCGTCACGTGCTTCTCGAGCGCCCGCGAGAAGTCGGCCATGACCATGACCGCGCCTTTGAGCACGCCGACGAGAAGCAGATCTTCGTCGGCGTAGTCCTCGGCGACCTTCGCCGCGATCTCGTCGAGCTTGGCTCGGATCTCCTCCTCGGTGACGAGGACTTCGGTGATGTCGCTGGTGACGTCGGCCGCGCGCATGTCAAGAGTCTAGAGGGGTGCCCCGCGGCGACCGTACGATGAGGCCGTGACCGGATGACCCAGTCCGGGGAAGGCGGGACCACCGTGGCCGGCATCGACGACATCCTCCAGTCCATCCCCATCGACGAGATCGCGCAGAAGCTCGGCGTCGATCCCGCTGTTGCCGCGAAGGGCGTCGAAGAGGGCGGCGCGACCATCCTCAGCGGCTTGCAGAGCAACGCCCGGACGCCCGATGGCGCCGCGTCCATCGAGAAGGCGCTCGGCGCACACGCCGGGAGCCTGCCCACGAGCGTCGACCAGATCGACACCGCCGACGGCGACAAGATCCTCGGCCACGTCTTCGGCGACCAGAAGCAGGCGGTCGCGCAGAAGCTCACCGACGAGCCTCAGACCGCGGGCATCGACTTCGGCAAGCTCCTCCCGATGCTCGCGCCGATCGTGATGGGCCTGCTCGCGAAGAATCAGAAGGGCGGGACGGATGCCTCGGCCCAGGGCGGTGCGGGCGGCGGCATCGGTGATCTGATCGGCGGCCTGCTCGGCGGCGGGTCCGGGTCCGGCTCGGCCGGCGGCATCGACATCGGCGGCCTCTTGGGCGGCCTGTTCGGCGGGAAGAAGTAGACCAGGGGCTTCAGCGCGCGGTGAACTCGACGCGTCCGCCGACACGGCGGGCGCGGCATCCGGGGAGGTCGATGGGTCCCTGCCCCGACCAGTCCGTGACCAGGCGCGCGACCTCGAGCGTCTGCGTCCGGGTGAGGCTCTCGTGGAACTCGCTCGCCACGACGTGCCGGATGATGCGGTGGCGCAGCGCTGCGGGGTTGGCGGCGAGCGCGGCGGCCGACACCGAGATGCCCGCCTCGGCGTGCTCGACGATGTCTTCGATGGTCTCGTCGATCATCTCGTCGAAGGCCTCGGCATCCTCGCGCAGCTGGGCGGCCGTGCGGGCGAGTGCTTCCGCGATTCCCGGGCCGAGCTCGGACTCGAGCACGGGCAGCACCGTCGAGCGGACGCGGGCGCGCGCGAAGCGAGGGTCGGCGTTGTGCGGGTCCTCGCACCACCCGAGGGACTCGGCGGCGCAGGCGGCTCGGGTGGTCGTGCGGCGCACGCCCAGCAGCGGCCGCAGCAGCGGGATCCCCTCGAGATCGGATGCCTCGGCCATGCCCTGCAGGCTGGTGGCGCCCGCGCCGCGCGCGAGGCCGAGCAGCACCGTCTCGGCCTGGTCGTCGAGCGTGTGACCGGTGAGGACCGCGGCGGCCCCGACGGACCGCGCGCCTTCGGCGAGGGCGCCGTAGCGCGCCTCGCGCGCGGCCGCCTCCGGCCCGCCCGCGGCGCCGACCTCCACGCGCACGACGCGGGCGTCGAGCCCGAGGGCCGCGGCTTTCGCGGCGGCGGCGGCAGCGGCATCCGTCGATCCGTCCTGGAGGCCGTGGTCGACCGTCAGCGACGCCGCGCCCAGACGGAGCTTCGGGGCCTCGAACGCCGTCGCCGCGGCCAGCGCGAGCGAGTCGGCACCACCGGAGAGCGCGACCAGCACCGTCGCGCCGGGTTGGAGGCCGGTCAGCGCCCGGCGCACGGCGAGCCGCACCTCGGCGACGGCGGGGTCGAGTCCGGGTCTGCGCTCCTCCACCCGCCCACCGTACCTGCGACGCGCCGCGACTAGGCTGGTCGCGGCAATCCACAGTCTTCGAAGGAGCACCACTATGGGCGCGTACGACGCCGTCATCGAGATCCCGCGCGGCAGCCGCGTGAAGTACGAGGTCGACCACGGCACGGGCCGCGTCTTCCTCGACCGCATCCTCTACACGCCCATGGGCTACCCGACCAACTACGGGTTCTTCGAGAACACCCTCGGTGAGGACGGCGACCCGCTCGACGTGCTCGTGATCCTCGACGTCGACCTGGCCCCCGGCATCCTCGCGAGCGTCCGCCCCGTCGGCGTGCTCAAGATGAGCGACGAGGCCGGCGGCGACGACAAGGTCGTCGCGGTGCTCGCCAAGGACCCGCGCTGGGCGCACATCCAGGACGTCGCCGACATCCCGGAGTTCCTCCAGAAGGAGATCGCGCACTTCTTCGAGCATTACAAGGACCTGGAGCCCAACAAGTGGGTCAAGGTCGACGAGTGGGCGAACGCCGCCGAGGCCGAGCGCCTGGTCGACGAGGCGTTCGCGCGCTTCGCCGAGCACGAAGGCGAGACCCGAACCCAGGGTGAGGGCGTCGCGCCGAGCACGCTCTGACCTGAGCTTCATGCGAGAACCGGATGCCTCGGCATCCGGTTCTCGTCGTGTGAAGCGTCGTTCGGGTCAGACCGAGATGCCGCGGCCCGCCATGAAGTTGATCGGATTCACCGGGTAGCCGTTGACGTAGGTCTCGAAGTGGAGGTGGCAGCCGAACGAGTTGCCCGTGTTGCCCTCGCTGGCGATGAGCTGACCGGCGCTGACCCACTGGCCCACGCCCACGAAGATGCCGCCCGAGCGGATGTGGCCATAGCCGCTGCCGATGCCGCCCCCGTGGTCGATCTTGATGTAGTTGCCGTAGCCGCCGTTCCAGCCGGCGTAGACGACGCGTCCTGCCGAAGCGGCGTAGATGCCCGAGCTGCAGCCGGCGGCGAGGTCGACGCCGTAATGGAAGCCGCTGGAGCAGTAGCTGTTGCCGCACTGTACGGTGCGTGGCCCGTAGCCGGAGCTGCGCCATCCTGACGAGGGACGGGCCCAGCCGGAGCCGACGACGGCTCCGCCGCCACCGCCGCCACCGCCGCCACCGCCGCCACCGCCACCGCCGCCGCCCTGGTTCTGCTGGGCAAGGCGCTCGGCCTCGGCCCGCGCTGCGGCGGCCGCGGCCTCGCGGGCCAGACGCTCCTGTTCCTGACGGACGCGCTCGCCCTCCTGGTATTCGGCGATGGTCTTGGCCGTGGTGTCCTGAAGGGCCGCGAGCTGCGCCTCGAGCTCGCCGCGCTTGGCGTTCTGCGCGTCGAGGGCTGCCTGCGCCTCGTCGGCGGCCTTCTGCGCGGCGACCATCTTCTCTTCGGCGATCTTCTGCAGCCGGTCACGCTCGGCACGCTGAAGGGCGGCCTGGTCGCTGAGGCTCTGCGCCGAGTCGCGCGCGGTCACGGCCTGCGCGTACACGTCCTGGTTGCGTTGCACCAGCTTGTCCATCGTGCCCAGGCGCGCCAGAAGATCGTCTGCGCCGGCGGCCGAGCCGGCGAAGAAGAGCTCGAGCGACGTGTCATCACCGCCGTTGCGGTACAGCTGAGCGGCGACGCGGCCCGCCTTGTTCGCGGCGTCCAGCGCGGCGGCGGCCTGCTCGTCGGCCTGCTGCTGCAGCTGATCGGCCCGCAGCGCCGCGTCGAAGTACGCCTGCTGGGCGACGTAGAACTCGTCGGCCATCTGCTGCGCGACCTGCTGCTTCGCGGCCACCTCGGCTTCGAGGCCCGCGATGAGGCTCTGGATGTTGGCGACTTCGACGGCCTTGGCCGCTTCGCTGGCCCGTGCGCGCTCGACGTCGTCCCATGACGGGTAGTCGGCGGCGAAAGCCGGGCCGACCAGCGGGCCGAGCGTGCCGCCCACGGCGCCCAGTGCCGCGACGCCGAGGATGCCCAGCCCGAGCGCGGTGCGCCGATTCATCGAGGGCCAGAGCCGCCGCTGCTCACGAGGAGACGGAGCGCACCCGCAGTCCACGGAGGCGTCGTCGGCCAGGGCTTTCTCGGTGGTGTTTTCGGGCTGCACCGGGTCCTCCCCTCGCGGCGTCAACTCGTTTCACACTAGCAACATCAGTAACATGTGCAACCCCCAGTGGTGCACAGCGACCGCCGCCTCGGGAAGCGGTCACCCGGTCAGTGTGCGCCTCGCGAAGGCATTGCACAAGGGCGGCGCGCCCTCGATTCGCGTTTTCGCGAGGAGTTACGTATGCTTGGTCCTCGGCAGTGAGCCCCAAAGGTTCACCCGGCCCCATCGTTTAGCGGCCTAGGACGCCGCCCTTTCACGGCGGTAGCACGGGTTCGAATCCCGTTGGGGTCACTCCACAATTCAATAAGCATGGCCCTGTAGCGCAGTTGGTTAGCGTGCCGCCCTGTCACGGCGGAGGTCGCGGGTTCAAGTCCCGTCAGGGTCGCTCCGAGCGACGGGCCCTTTTTTCGAAGAGGGCCTTTCGTCTAGGACGCGGCAGGTCTTGTATGAGAGATGCCGCGAGGCTCTGTAGCTCAGTTGGTAGAGCGTTCGACTGAAAATCGAAAGGTCACCGGATCGATGCCGGTCGGAGCCACTGAAACCCTCGTATGGCTTCTACATGCGGGGGTTTCTTCTTTTTCCAGGTCAGGCAGTCTTTTCTGAGCCGAGGAGGATTCCGCCGAACCCGCGATCGACATCCTCGTGATCTTATTCGCGCGCATGCTTTGCCCACATCTGCCCACGGCTTGTCCCCGCGAGTGAGCGTTCGACCGGGGTCAACAGGTCAGATCGGTCACGGAGAACGCGCGACCCGCCATGGGCCGCTGCATACCATTACAGATCGGCGAGGCTCGGCAGCCCACTGCGCTCGCCCGCCGCCTAACCCGATGTGCTCAGCTGGGCTGGCACCTCACCCCGCGCGCTCGTTTGCGGCTGGCCAATCTCATCGTCGAGGAGCATTGGCCGGTCGGCGGCGAAGATGTTCATGACCTCCCCGTCGACCGCCCGGAAGTGGGGGGCCCGGTTCCGGGCCGAAGGACCCGGGGGAATGGTTGACCGGTCCAGCCGGCCGCACTCGATGCCGACCGAGACGCTGCCCGCATGGTGAAACGGATCGTGCGATTGCGGTGGCGTCGGCTGGTGGGGCCGGAGCAGATCGCCGGCGAGCTCGGCGTTCCCGTCTCGACTGCCTAGGCGGTGCCGGTGCGGGCGCGGATCAACCGGCTCAGCCACATCGACCGGGTCACGGGCGAGCCCATCCGCCGCTACGAGCACGAGCATCCGGGGTCAATGATCCACGTCGACGTGACCAAGTTCGGCAACATCCCCGACGGCGACGGCTAGCGCTTCGTCGGCAAGCGGCAAGGCAAGCAGAGCAAGCAGCGCGCCGCCCGCGCCGGCGCTGGATACACCGAGAAGGGGCACCCCAACATCGGCACGGCATTCCTGCACACCGTCATCGACGATCACTCCCGCGTCGCCTACGTCGAGATCTGCGCGGACGAGAAGGCCGTCACCGCGATCGCCGTGCTCGAGCGGGCCGTCGCCTGGTTCGCGGACCGCGGCGTCACCGTCGAGCGAGTCTTGTCCGACAACGGATCGGCCTATCGCTCGAGGCTGCGATCACGTCTCGCGCAATCGTCACCGCAGGAAGCTTGGTGTCGGGAAGACCTCACACGCCCATTGAGTCCGTGCGACTTGCGTTCCGGTCAAGATAATCCCGCTCCCACTGAACGATCTGGCGTAGCGCGAGGCTGCCCTCATCGTGGCCGAGCCGCGCCAGCGCATCGTCGATCGCCTGGTGAGCTTGATCGACCCGCCCCAGTCCAGCAAGCAGCAGTGGGAGCCTGATCTCCGCGTCGCCCAATCCACCGCGTTGACTCATAAGCGCATCGATCATGGCTTTGGGGTCGGACATTCTTTTCATGAACGGCAGTCCAGCCTCGACCATCGCGATCATCACCGGCTTCACGGAGCCTTCTGGATCGGCGTCGTCGAGTATCCACTCCCCATACGGCACGCCCGCGATCCGGTAGAGCGGCTGGACGATCGTCGCCTGTTTGCCGGTGCCAGCGCGTGGAATGTTGGACGAGGCCAGCGTAGCCTCAACGCGTCTGTCGCTGACACCGATCATGGGGTTCAGCTCGCACATGCCCTTTGGAAGACCGCGTGTGGCCTTATTCAACCCGAGCCATCCCGCGTAACCATCCGACAGAGGCACGACGAGATTGTGCCCGGCGCGTCGAAATCCGAGGGCACCCAACTGAGCCGTCAGGGTTGAGAGCGCCGACATAGTTCCTCCTCAGTAAAGGTAGACCACACCGACGTGGATGGCCGGGTACTTCTCACCGACCACGAGGTTCGCTCTGAAGGCGTTCCCGCGGACCGGCGTGAATCCTTGTGTCCTGGTAGCCGGGAAAGCGAGACGCTGATTGCGTCGGTGCCGTGGGCGAGCATCACGTAACCGATCGGCTCAACAACGGCTCCCCCACCCGATGGCAGCGCGGTTAATCTAGGATCGTGAATTCTGGATAGGAACTGAAGGATCCGAATACGCAGACGACGCAAGGCGCCGCCCCACGCAAGGTGATGATGTCGTGCTCGAATTCGATTGACTCAAGAATCAGTTCTCCAGTACCCGACAAGTCGTCCACGTCGAAGCTGGTCGCCCCATCGATCGTCAGCACGATGGGGTAGGAGAGCCAACGATGGTTACGTGGCCGGGGCTTTTCTCCGAGGACCGCGCCACCCTGTAGTCGAACCTCACCATCGAGCACGAATGTGTCTTCGGCGATTCGGGCGGACTCCAATCGAAGAGTCGGCTCATCAATCTGCTCGAAGGAAACTCGCCTCATCTGAGATACTTCCTCGGCAGCAGCTTCCAGAACGGCTTCAGCTTGCTTGCACCAAGATCCTTCCGCGCCCAGGCCAGGAGCCTGCCAGTTGCGACTTGGGCGACGAGTTCCCGACGTTCATCGGAGTACCGCTGCACGAGAGAGATAGCGCCCTCTGCAAACCGGTCCACATTTCCTTCGCCCTTACCGAGATGGCGAGCGAGAGCGAATCGAGCGGCCAGCGCCTCGTTGAGCGCGGTCCGAACGGCGGGACCGTCGAATTTCTCAGGGGTACGGAGAGCCAAGGTCATGAGTTTCTCGGCGAAGGCCGCCGTTGCCTCAACGCGATTGTCATTCGCGTCGGCTCGCGAGATCGTCACGTCACGTAGGGCCGTAATCGCAGGAGAGATCGCAGCACCAAGAGATGTCCCAACGACTGCGATGATTGCGACCCATACCGTCTCGCTCATATCCGAACCCTAAGGCTGACTCCCTACATGGAGGCCGCCGAGAAGCAAGCTACGTGACAAGTTGCGCCGGGTTCGGAGATCAGCCGCCGAGCAAGTCGCGACGGGCACCTTCGCCGTACGTCTCCTCTTCGACCAGCTGCTCGGTGTACGCATCCTTGGGACTGTTGCCGCCCGAGGAAGGCACGTAGACGGGGCGGGTGCCCACTGGAGCGCCCTGGAGACGCTCCCACCACACTCCGTGCGCGCTGAGCCGATCCGTCACGGATTCCGCCTCGTAGGGGCTGAGATTGCCGTCTCCGCGGTCGAGGTAAGCAGTGGTGGTCATGGCCACGACCTTACAGTCGGGCAGGTGCGGCACCGACGTGGAATATAGGCACCCTTACCCACTTGCCGCCGATGCGGGCGAGGATACCGTCGTCATATTCGCCGCTGGGGCGCGGATTGGGATAGCAATCGTGTCATAGAGAAGGCGACCCTCGAAACGCGCACGACGTACGCGCGGGTGGGCGGGCGAGGGTTCATCGGCTGGTCGAGGCGGCGGGTTCGGTCTCGTCCGGGGCCCAGTCGAGTTCGGCTCGGAGGGCAGCGCCGAGGTGGTTCATGATCTCGTCGACAGTGCCGCTGTACTCTGCGATCGCGTTACGGGACTCGTTGTCGAGAGCAGCTCCTGATAGTCCCGCGTAGCGCTGAGAGGCCAGAATGCTCACCTGGCTGGTGCGCTGGGCGAACTCTTCGAGGCGGAAGCGCAGGTTGTCGTCGAGTACGCGATTCCGCAGCCTGAGGACCTCGATTCCGTTGGCGAGCATTTCAGCATCCAGATCGTCGGGGAGAGTGCCTAGCTTCCCGCCTCGCGCGGCAGCTTCGTCGTGGAGTAATCCCCGGACGGTGAGGCGTGCCATGGACTGCAGCGCTTCCTGCAGTGCGAGGAGGGTTTCGAGCTGGAACTGGTGGTGCCGCGCATAAGTTGCGGTGGAGTTGCGGTCCTCAGATCGGGCCGCTCGTTCGCGGTCGAACGCTCTTCGGTCTCGTCGCGCATCGTTGATCCCGGCGAGAACATAACCGATGATCGCCGCGGCGAGGGTGGAGATGGCGATGATGATCTGTGGCCAGAGCGCGGTTGACACGGAGTCGAGTATTTCAGCGGGTGCGGCTGCTGCTCGTTGCCGCCAGGTTGGCCCGTGGTGTCATCGGCTTGCAGAGCGCATAGTTGCCGGGGGTATCGATGCGGCCGCGTCAACCCAAGTTGACATATGGGTGATTATCGGGTAAAACCCCAGGTCAGATCGAGATATCTCTGACCACTTGCTTGTGCTTCCCCGGGGCGTTTCGGCGAATCCATGTTGCTTCGCCGACAGCGAATAGTGGAGATCATCGAGCCGCTATTGACAGGGGTGAGTCTCGGTCTCGCCTGATTCGCTTCGAAGCCGAAGGATTCAGATCCCCGGCTGGCCGGCTGCGTAGGCGGACAGTGCCAGGACGGTCGCGGCTACTGCCGTTAAGACATACTCGACCAGTATCCGAATGAGGATCCTGCTTGGCCGCCAAGTGTGACGTGGCTCCGCTTCGCTTTCATTGCTTGAGTCCCGGCGACGAGGTGCGACCAACTCTTCACGGCGGCCCCGCACACGCAGTCGGGCGAGCACCAGCCGCACAATTGCCGTGATTGCGGCCACGAAGGCGGCCCCCGCAAGCGCGACACTAAGAGGGGTCGCTGACCAGAGTGAGCCGCATGCTTCCATCCATGCAGAACCACGGATTGCTGCCCAGAGGAGTGCGACTACCGCCAGCGGTACCGCGCTCCAGACAGGAAGCGTTCGGGCAAACTCGCGACGGAACTCTCCGCCATCACTGTTGAGCTCCTGTATCGCTCTCACCAAAAACGTTCCGAATATCGCAACGAATAAGCCGAGCCACGCAAGGAACAGTGTGAATCGGAGATCCCCACCATCGCACACCATCTTTACCTCCACTGGGTATAGGTGATCGAGCACCCAACCCCAACGCCTACCATCCCGCCGAAGCCTCCAGTTACCCCGAGGCCGTTGTAGCCGATTCCGTAGACCCCGACCTCACCGTATATTCCAACCGGTCCGGAGAACGAGCATCCAGCCATCAGACCATTGGTCGCGGAGGTGGGTTCGTTGAACGACACGCCTGCCTTGGCGTCAGCCGAGAGCTTGGGGCCGAGCCCCAGAGACCAAGAGCTTCCTGAGTCCGAATAGCACACGATCGCGCATCCCGTTCCGGAAGTGCTCACGGTAGGTTTCAATGCCTGCCACGATCGCGCCTGCGGATTATTGAAGAAGTTGGTGACGGACCGCTTGATTCCGATCGATACGTTCTCACTCGACCTTCGCACACGCTGGCCGATTGCGGCTATCGGATCCCACCGTGCGTCCAGGATCCCGCCCCTGGAAGTTGGCACGTACCCCTTCTTTATCCATCGCTCGAGTGAGTCGGCCGACATCTTGCCGCTTAGATCATTCGAACCGATGGGGTCGGTGGGCCAGATGTAGTCGTTGTCGACGCCGCCTTCGATGGGGTCGACTTGGAGGAAGCGGCCGAGTGCGGCGACGTACAGACGCGCCCCCATCTCGATCACCGACGCTGACCCGACGGACTCGGCGGCTTTGAGCGCGCCCTGGTGCCAACCGGTGTTGCCGTTGAGTTGGCCGGTGTCGTCTGCGGCGGTAGTGCCGATTGCCAGGGTATTGGGGTCGAGGGGTTGTCCGAACGGGTCCCACAACTGGGTGGGCTTGTTGATGGTGCCTTCTCGGGTGAGGAGGGTGTGGCCGAGGATGTTCGGGATTGACCAGGTCGTGCTGGTCGCGGTGTTGGTCCAGGTGACCCCACCGGGAAGCCCGACGCTGCGGGTGAGGGCCGTGCCACTGAGCAGTGCCCACGCGGCGTCGCCGGCGCCGGTGTACAGGTACTGGGTCGTGACCGCGGGTGGGGTGCCGGCGGGGTCGATGGTACGGGAGATGATCCGCCCGGTGACGTCTCGGACGATCGCGACCGTGGAACCGTCGCTATAGGTGGTGCCGACGTGGCGGTTGGCCGCGTCGTAGCTGAACGTCATGTCGGCAAGGCGGATGACGTTCCCGCGGGCGTCGTAGGTGATGTCGGCGGGGTTCCCGTTCTCGGCGGGGCGGAGCCCGTCGGCGACGGTGTTCAGCTCCGGCGTCGGGTTGGTGACGGTGGTGTGGGTGAGCCGGTCGGCCCAGTCGTAGCAGTAGTCCGTTCTCATCTGCGGGTGCGGGGTGCTGGCACCGGCCGGCGTGTACGAGTCCGTCATGCTGGTGCGGTTCCCGGATGCCCCCGCCGCCGTGTTCGCGTTTGCCCCGCACCCGGCTCCGGTGCCGGTGCCGGCGAAGGTGTAGGTGAGGTCGTGGCCGGGGATCCTGGCGTTCACAAGGCGACCGGCCGCGTCGTACCCGTACGTGGCGGTGTGGGTGGTGGCTCCTCGGGTGAGGGTGTGTTGCACGATGCGCCCGGACTGGGATCTGGCCGCAGTGTCGGTGACGGTTTCGGTGCCGAGGGTCCATTGCTGCCCGGTGGTGCGCAGCGCCTGGTCGCGGGTGATCGCGGTGAGGCTGTGCCCGCCGTCGTAGGTCACCGACTGCAGCAACTGCTGGGCGTTGTAGCTGACTGCGGCAAGCTCCAGGCCGTCGACCTTGTAGGAGATCACTTTCCCGTCCAGGTCGTACACGAACGAGTTGGTCGATGAGGGCTGTCCGACCACGGCGGTCGCGATGGTCGCGACCCGGCCGGTGGTGGCCTCGTACGTGGTGGTGGTGACGGTTCCCCACGCGTCGGTACTGGAGATGACGCGCCCGAGCAGGTCGGTGATGGTGGTCACGGTGCTGCCGTCCGCGCTGGCGGGGGCGGTGCCGGAGAACGATTCCACCTTCAGGCCCGCGGTGACGGGTGTGTACCGGGTGGTGATGCTCTGGGTGGCGATGCCCGTGGGGCCTTCGATGGTCTGGCTGATGGTGCGGCCGCGGGTGTCGTAGGTGGTGCAGGACCAGGCCGTGTCGCCGGAGACTTTGGTGCCCGCGATACGCCCCCACACGTCGTAGACGTATTCGGTGACCACCGCTGCGCCGGTGGCGGGTGTGGGGCCGGCGGTGGACCTCAGCGCCCCGAACTGTTTCGTGCCGGCGGGCACACAGTTCTGCCCGGTGGGCGCTGTCTCCAGGTCGCCGTAGTAGGCGCTGGTGGTGGCCGCGGTGGCGGGGGCGCCGGTGGTGGTCCCGGCGGGCAGAGTCCGGGTCTTGCGGCGCAGCCACGACCCGGTGTCGCCGGGCTGCTCGTAGCCGACCTTGGTTCGCAGTGCGAGCACGGCCGGATCCACGGTGGACTCGGTCGCCTGTCCGAGCCACGGATGCTGGTAGGTGAACGCCGTGGTCACGGTCGGCGCGTCCGCCCCCGCGATGGTGGTGGTGTCGTCCGCGGTGGTGGTGCTGGTCAGCCCGTAGTCCGGGCGCAACGCGGTGCCGGGGATGACGGTGAAGGTGCTGTCGCCGGGCTTCTTCCACGCCAGCTGCAGGGTGCCGCCGCCGGTCTGTTCGTTGTACTCGATGCGGATGCGGCGGGTGAGGTCTGCGGCGTCGACGGAGATCGCGGGGCTTTGATGGGCGGTCGGGTTCTGCGGGACCCACCGATCGATCAGGTTCGCGTCGTCCAGCCATACCCGCACCCCGTCGTCGCTGGTGACCTGCAGCGTGTAGGTTCCGGGTGCCGGGAAGGTGAGCAGACCGGTCAGCCGCAGCGACCAGTAGTCCGCCGGGAGGGGCGTGCCCGGGGAGCCGGCCCAATAGTTGTCGACGCGGCCATCACCGGTTCCGGTGCCGAGCGCGAACGTCGCGGGCTTCCCCGACAGCGACGCGTTGCTGTAATAGGTCGCCTGCAACCCGGCCAGGCCCGCGTCGTAGACGGTGCCGGTGTGGGCGGGCAGGATGCCGCACCCCGACGTGGTGACGGGGTTGGCGATGGTGCGGCCCTCCGCGGTGAAGCACGCAGCGGGTGCCGGGCCGTAGGTGTCGGTGAGGCGGTCGGTCTGCGGGTCGTACACGTTGGTGGATACGGTTCCCACCGAGGTGGCGGTGGCCAGTGGCAGGTCCTTCTGGCCGTGCCACTTCTGCTCGCTCCACACTCCGAGCGGGCTGGTGGTACGCACCTGCCGCCAGGTGCCGTCATAGGTCACTGTCGAGGTCGACCCGGCCACGGCCGGGTTGGTGACGGTGGTGTACGCCAACTGGCCGCCCTGCGCCGCGGTGTAGGCGTAGTCCTTCTTCAGCCGGGCCCCGTTCTGCGACCCATCGGCCGTGGGCAGGGTGACGCTGCTCACCCGCCCGCCGGTGTCGTAGGCGATGTCGATGGTGGGCGGTGTGTGCCCGGTGGGTTCGGGGAGGCTGAGCAGGTAGTCGCTGGTGACCGAGTCGCGCAGGGCGGTGAGTCGATCACCGGACCAGCCGAACCAGGTGCGCTCCGCACCCGGGTCCTCGATCAACCAGACCTTGCCCGCGGAGTAGTACAGCGAGGTCATCTTGCTGACGTCGGTCCCGGAGTCGGGGTACTTGAGCTGGCAGAGCATCCCGACCGGGGCCGGCTCGTAGGTGGGCGGGAGCGTCGGGCACGCGGTGAGCGCGGCGTTCTGATACACCAGGGTGATCTTGCGCTCGTAGGTGGACCCGTTCTTAGAGACAGGGTCGACGATCTCGGTGACGACCCCCTTGCTGTAGTTGAGCTGCGGGCCGGCCGGCTTCAGTCCGTCCGCGACCGGGGTCGCCGATTCCAGGCGGCCGTTGCCGTCGAACTGGTAGACCGTGCCGTCCTCCCCCGTGAACACGACCCGGCCGTTGCCGTCCAGGCTGACGACCCCGTACTCCCCTGCCGGGGCCGTGTAGCCGCCGGTAGAGGTGCGGGTGTAGGTGTGAGTGCGGCCGGTGAGATCGGTGAGCACAACGGCGGACTGCTCCCGCGCCGCTGACACCCATGCCGAGGCGGCGCCCGCGATCGGTGCTGACGACGCCCATCCCTCCGGCAGAACTTGCGGGGTGGTGGACAGCCACTCCTGCGGGACGATCTTCGCCGGCTCGGCGTCGTTCACGTCATCGATGAGCAGCTCGACCTTCGCGCCGCCATAGTTCTCGTAGTACTCGAGCTGGATCGGGACCGTCTCGCCGGTCAGACTGACGTTGCCGCTCCAGGTCTCGGTCGCGATGTTCTCCCACTTGTCGATCAGCTTCGCGCCGTTCACCGACAGCACCACACCGTCATCGTGGCGCAGCCCGAACCGCCACCCACCGGACTGGTAGGGAACCTTGATGAACCCTACCCACCTGGCCATGAAGTAGTCGCTCGCAATACCGTCGCCCGGTGAGCCGGTGCCCCAGTCGAACCCGATCGTCTTGTCGGTGCGGACCTGGATCGGCTGCTTCCCGGCGAACGTGTACCCTGCTGGCGTCGACGGTGGGTTGCCGAGCGCATCCCGCCCGTTGTAGTACCAGCCGACCAGTCCCTGGTTCGCGCCGGCGACATGCTGCGAGTTGTAGCTGAACGACATCCCCATCGGACCGCCCAGCGTGCTCACCGTCGGCGACGAGAACGACAGGTTCGCGTTCCCGTTCGCCAGGTTCACGGTCACCGGCCCCGCGGTGTCGAACGGGGACGGGCCCGTCGCCCCCAGACGCAGGTCGACCTTGATCTTCTTCGACCACGCCGGGTTGGCGTTCTTGCTCAGCCCGTCGCTGGGTTGCACCACCCACGCGTACACGCCCCCGTCACGCAGCACACCCGCCGGCACGGTCCACCGGACCTTGCCGTTCGCGTCCGCGTTCACCGGCCCGGAGGTGTAGACGGCACCCGACTTGCCGTCCATGCCGGTGGCGATCTTGAACTCGTATGTGATGGTCGCGCCGGCCGGGTGGCTGTCCGGGTCGGTGACCGCATCCACCTGCAGCGTCGGGGTCACCGTGGTGACCGTCTCCGGCGTCGGGTCCGACCCCGGTGTGGCCGTACCGATCGGCGGCGTCGGTGGGACTTGGTTGGTAGTGAACGACCACACCCCGCTGAGTCGTTCCGTGGACTGGCCAACCCACCCGTGGTGAGCGTCACGGATCCGCACGCGCCAGTAGTACTTCGTGCCCGACTGCAGAATCCCTTCCGGCACCGTCGCGGTCGTCGCCGAAGTCCACCCGCCGGTCCACACCGGCGAGGACAGGTCGGCGTTCGCCGACACCTCGATGAAGTAGTTCTTGATGTCCGAATGCGGAGACGACTCGCTGCCGTTCCACCGCAGCGTCGGCGTCGCCGACGCACCGGTGGCGCCGTTACCGGGGGTGCCGGTGCCGTTCTACAGCCATACCGACGGCCAGCTCCAATAGTCGACGTACAGTTCGGTGTTGATCCGCTTGTGCGTGTAACTGCCGCCCTCCGACCCACGGGTGACGAACGTCACCCCGGTGTCACCGGCCGCGAACTGGGCCGCCAGCAGCTGCGACAACGCAGTGTCGTTGGTGCCCGCCGTCCACGCATCGCCGCCACCCAAGGTGACGCTGCCGATATCTTGCCCGACACAGTGATAGCTGGTGTTGCAGCTGGCCCAGTTCACCCACAACGGCAGGTCGGCGCTGGTTCCCTCACCGGCGTACAGGTAACGCAGCGACGCGTTGCCGATGAACTGCCCCGGCGCCGACCCGTACGGGTAAGAGGTGAACGCACGCCAGTACACGTTCGTGTTCGACTGGCGCGTGTTCCCGGTGTGCGCCTGCCCGTTGTACACCACCCCGTCGGACTTGTACGACTTCACATACGACGCCCCCGTCGCCAACGTCGGATCCACATACACCGGGAACACCCGATCCGACGCCTTCAACCACCCCGCATCAACCGTCAGCGTGTACCGCCACGACCCGTCCGCTGCCTGCGACAGCGCCGAGGTCGGGTTGATCACCACATCCGACGACTTCCCCTTCACCCCCGAGGAGTCCCACGCCACCGGCGTCGGGATCGCCACCACCGTCTGCCCGGCCGCGTCGTTCAACAACACCGCGCCCGCCTCATCCAGCACCGGAGTGAGAGCTCCCGGATCCAGCACCCAACTCCACGACGCCGCCCCCGAGGGCAGCCTGTGCAGGATCAGAGTCTCCTTCACCTGCGTCCGCTCGACCTCATACTCCAGATCCATCCCGGGCCGCACACCCTCGTACACCACACCGTCACGCTCATCGTCGGTCAGCTTCTCCGCATCGGCACCCTCGAACCCGACCGGGGTGAGCGTCACCCGGTGGCCCTGCTCGGTCACCGTGACCACGTCGACGTCGCCCGCGTTCGCGGCGAACTCCGGCTCCAGCGGGTGATCGGCCACCTCGAACCCGTCCGCAGTGGCGGCGACCTCCGTCGAGATCGGCACCCACCGGCCGTCCTCGTCGAGGTAGTTCTCCGGCTCCGGGGACACTCGGCGCACCACCGACCCGTCGTCGCGGCGGAAGATGGTCCACTGCTCCCCGCGACGCACCGCGGTCATATCGCTGGTATCCAACTCCGACTTCGTCGAGACCGGGACCGGCACGGTCGTCAGATCCGCCGCCGGCAGTGCCACCGACGCAGGGTCGGGCACATCAACCAGCTCCGCACTGTCCTCACCGACAGCCGGCTCCTCACCGGGCTTCACCGGCAGCCCCAGCAACTCGACCTGATCACCGTCCAACTCACCGTTGTCCGGCACCGGCACTGTCCCCAGCGGACGGAACTCCCCGATCATCCAGCGATCCGCGAGAACATCCGCGAGCGCAGGCGAAACCGGCGTGACCACCAGCACCACCGCCAACACAACCGCCAGGACAGCAGACCGGCCAAGTCGAGACATCGACACCCTTCCCCAGGACAAGACGACGGTCGCCCCCACGGTGCCGTCGCCACTAGCCACGACAG
This sequence comes from Microbacterium sp. NPDC056569, assembly GCF_042793475.1. Classification (NCBI taxonomy): domain Bacteria; kingdom Bacillati; phylum Actinomycetota; class Actinomycetes; order Micrococcales; family Microbacteriaceae; genus Microbacterium; species Microbacterium sp. NPDC056569. Next base: position 555,711 of record NZ_JBHTUV010000001.1, read on the forward strand.
TAGAGGGACAACGCTCTCCCCCAGATCACCTGTGGATAACTGGCCGGGCACTCGGCGAGGTGTCACGGGTTCGCGGCGCTGCGGAACGAGACCCGTCTCTCAGCGGCTGACGTCAGCAGCCACCGACCCCGTCCGCAGCCCCCGGCGCCACCTTCAACGTCACCAGGTCCTGATACATCACACGAAGTGGCTCTCCCGAGGGATCGACCTTTGCCCACAATTCACCCACGAACGCGGCAGATCCGGCCCGATCGAGGCGGATCCTGGGGAGGCCCAATCCGCGTGATTCCGCGGATACCGGACCCAATCCGACCCAAACGGACGCCCTCAGCGACGACTGAAAATCGAAAGGTCACCGGATCGATGCCGGTCGGAGCCACTGAAACCCCCGCGTAGCTTCTACATCGCGGGGGTTTCGTTTTACCTCACCGCCGCACGCGGTAGGCGAGGTACACGGACCCGTTCGCGAAGCGGCGCTCGTCGGTGAGCTCGAGGTCGAGCCGCAGCCCTTCGTCGAGGAAGCGGATGCCCCCGCCGGCCACGGCCGGTGCGATCACGATGTGCACCTCGTCGAGGACGCCCGCGCGCGCTGCGACCGAGGCCAGCCGACCGCCGCCGATCGCGATCGGGGTGGCCGAGGCATCCGTCATCCGTCGCACCTCGGCGGGATCGAACGAGGCGCGGAGCTCGGTGCGGCGGGTGGTGACGGCGTCGAGGGTCGTCGAGTAGACGATCTTGTCGATATCGCGCCACTGCACAGCGAACTCGCGCTCGGGCGGCGACAGCTCGTCGAGCTCGAGGTCGTCCCACACCTTCATCACCTCGTAGACCCTGCGGCCGTAGAGGTGGGTCGTCGCCGGCGCGAAGAGGTCGTTGACGAACGAGTGCACCTCGGCGTCGGGCGTCGCCCAGTCCCATCGGCCGTCGGGGCCGGCGATGTAGCCGTCGAGCGACGCGGAGTTGAAGTAGATGAGCGACCCCATGCGTCGGCACGGTACTCGGCACCTCCCCCATGGACCACCCCCGGCGGGAGTCGGCGCGGGTTCAGCACCTGCCACTTGCGCAGAGGGCGTCTGCTGCGGCTATTGTTCATCGATAGATACATACTGTTTATCGATAGGCAGGCGCATGCACCGCACCACGATCGTCGTCCTGAAAGTCCTCATCGCGGCACTGCTGGTGCTCCTGCTGTGCTGCCAGGTGTTCGTGGTTCCGGCTGTCGCCGCGCAGTCGGCAGTGCGCTACTCCGAGATCGCCTACTTCGAGATCCCGGGCACGATCGTCGGCATCCTCTTCCTGGCGTGCGTGCAGGTCGTGCTCGTGTGCGTGTGGCGGCTGCTGTCCCTCGTGCGCGAGGACAGCATCTTCAGCGAGAGCGCGTTCCCCGACGTCGACGTGAGCCTCGCGGCCGTCGCGTTCGCGACCTTCCTCGTGCTCGTCGCCCTCGTCGCGCTGAGCCTGACCGGATTCATGACGCCGTCGATCACGCTGCTCCTGCTCCTGGGAGTCGTCGTTGGCGCCGGGCTGTCGCTGCTGATCGTGGTGCTGCGGGGCCTGCTGCGCAAAGCGTCGCAGCTCGAGCACGATCTCTCGGAGGTGGTGTGATGCCGATCATCATCAACCTCGACGTGCAGCTGGCGAAGAAGAAGATGTCGGTCACCGACTTCGCCGCCGCGATCGACATCACGCCCGCGAACGTCTCGGTGCTCAAGAACGGCCGCGCGAAGGCGGTGCGGTTCACGACGCTCGACGCGATCTGCCGCGTGCTGGAGTGCCAGCCGGGCGACATCCTGGAGTGGGTGCCCGACGACCATCCGGCCGCGATCGCCGCCAACGAGGGCTCGGCATGAGCGCGGCGCCGGCGGGTGCGCGGCCGGCGGCGTGGAGCGCCACGGCGATCGCCGAACTGCTCGACGTCGTGCGCTGCCCGGTGTGCGGCTCCGGCATCGTCGCCGAGCGACGCTGCCCGGCGTGCGGAGCGGACTTCCGGGGCGCGATCGGCCGCGACCTGTGGGCGGCGTCGCAGGACGCGGTGGATGCGCTGCGGGCACGCCAGGCGATCCTGGACCGGGTGCCGATCGTGCCGGTCGCGACCGCCGGGGTCGTCGATGCCTCCGCGCCGGAGACGGCACAGACCCCGGCCGCCCCCGCGGCTGCCCCGATCGACGTCGGCCCCCGCGCCGGATCCTCGGCGACGGTCCAGTCCGTCCTGGCGGTCGCGGGCGCGGGACTCGTGGCCGTCGCCGCGATGGTGTTCACGTTCTTCAATCCCGATCTCGCCGACCCGTCCGCGCGCGCCGCGATCGTCGGGGCCATCGCTGCGGCGTTCCTCTGCGGATCGGCATTCCTCGCGCGCCGCGGGCTCCGCTTCTCGGCCGAGGCCATCGGCGCCCTCGGGGTGGTCTTCCTCGCCCTCACCGTGACGACGGTCGTCGCCCTGCTGCCGGCCGGCGTGAACCGCTGGGTCTTCACCGCCATCGCGACCCTGCTCGCCGGCGGAGCGCTCGCCGTGCTCGGCCCGCGCGCGGGCATCCGCGCGTGGCTCTGGAGCGGGCTCGTCGCACTCGCCTTCGTCCCGCTCATGCTCGCCCTGGCCTCTCCCTCGGCGCTCGCGACGACGGCGGGCTGCCTCGCCTCCGCGGCGGCTGCCGGCGCCCTCGTCTCGCTCGCCGCGCGAGGGCCGGCCGGCTTCGACCGCCCGCTCACCGCCGAGGTCGTGACCCTCACCGCCGCGCAGGTCGGGTTCGCGGCTGCGGCGCTGACAGCGGTATGGGGAACGGATGCCGCCACCGGCGTCTCCCCCGCGCACCTCGCGAGCGCGACCCTGGTGGCGATCGCGGCCGTCGCCGTCGCGTCCGCGCGACACGCCGCCGGTGCGCTGTGGAGCGGTGTCGCCGGAGCCGCCATCGTCGGCGCCGTGGCGGTGCTCCCGCTCACCACGGAGAGCGGGAGCGGCTGGTTCGCGTCCTTCCCGGTCGCCGCCGGTCTCGGGCTGGTCGTGGTCGGTGCCCTCGCCCCGCTGCACCGCGTGGTTTCGCGCGGCGCACTGTTCGCCGGCGCGGTCACGGTCGTCGCAACCGTCGCCGTCATCCCGACGCTCACCGCGTTCCTGACGCTGGCCGGCGTCGTCGCCGGCGCGAGGGGCGGCGCGGTCCTCCTGCCGACGACGGCGCTCGGGCTCACCGTGGGTCTGACGGCCCTGGCCATCTCGCTCGCGTCGTTCGCCGCGATCACGACCCCGCACGGCGCCGCCAGCGCCGGAACGGCCGGGGGCGCAGCATCCGTCCCGCTCCCCGCGTTCGGGGCGCCTACCGAACGGTCGGGGCGCCCAGTGCACGCCCCGAACGCACCCGACACGCCCCGAACGCCGGACACCCAACGCGCCACCGGCGCGTGGCGGCCGCCGCCCCTCGGCACCCGCTGGCTCGGGTTCCTCGGGGCGTGGTACGCGGTGCTCGCCTTCCTCACGGTGCTGACGCTGCCGGGCATCGAGGTGTGGGCCCGCGTCGCGGTGGGGCTCGTCGCCGCGGTCGTCGCCGGCGCGGTGGTCGTCGCACGGATGCCGGATGCCTCCGCGGCGGCCCGCATGCCGCTCGTCGTCGGCGCGCATGCGACCGTCGTGCTCGCCGCGGTGCTGTCGTGGCACATCGACGAGCTCACGGTGTGGGCGGGAGCCGCCGTCGTCGCGACGCTCGGGGTGCTCGCGCTGACCGTGCCGCGCGCAGCCCGGTTCGTGCACGTCGGCGTCGGGTTCGCCTACGCACTGGTGGTGCTCGCGACCGCCCTCACGCGCGCGGGTGCGGACCCGCTCGTGGTGGTCTGCCTGACGACGTGCGCCGCCGGAGCGGTCGCGATCGCGGTCACGTTCGCCAGGCGGGTGCCGTCGCGGGAATGGCATGCCGTGCTCGCCGTGACGGCCGTTCCCTTCGCGGTCGGCGTGCTGCAGGTGGTCTTCGAGCGCAGCGGCTGGACCGCCCTGTCGACGGCGGTCATCTTCTGCCTCGCCCTGACGCTCGTCACGACGACTCGACCCGGGCTGGGGATCGTCGTGCGCACGCTCGCCGCCGCCACCCTCGTGCCCGCCGTCGCCGTGGTCGCCGTGTGCCTCGGGGCACAGCTGCTGCCGATGAGCGGGTCGCCGATCGTGCTCCCCGTCATCGCCGGCGTCGTCGCGGGCGTGCTGGCGTCGGCCGACAGGTTCGCCGCCGCGCTCGCCCGCCGCCTGCCGGGACCTCACCCGAGGACCGCGCGGCTCGCGGTCGAGGCATCCGCTCTGCTCACGGCCGCGATCGCGGTCGCACTGTCGCTCGTGCGCACGTCCGCGGGACTGCCCACGACGCTCCTCGTGCTGGTGATCCTGGGCGTCGGGTTCGTCGCGACCGCGGTGTTCTCGCCGCGCCGCTACGCGTGGCCGCTCGCCGGCGCGGCGTTCACGGGCGCGCTGTGGAGCGCGTGGGGCATCGCCGGCGTCACGGGCCTCGAGCCGTACCTGCTGCCGCCTGCGCTCGGCTCGGCGGTCGTGGCGGCCTGGCTGACCGCGCGCGGTCGCCCCTCGATCGGCCTCTACTCCGTCGGACTCGGCGTCGCGGTGCTGCCGGTGCTGATCGCACTGGCGCTGCAGGGAACGGATGCTGCGATCCCCGCGCTCACGATCGACCCCGGCTTCCCCGCCCGGGCGTACGCGCTCGTCGGCGCGGCGTGGGCGCTGGTCGCGGCATCCGTCGTCGTCACCCGCTCGTCCGCTCCGCGCGTCCGCCGCCTGCGGACGCTCCGCGTGCCGACACTCGCGGTCGCCATCGTCGCCGCAGCGGCCGCCGCGGTGCAGGGCGTGCGATGGGGTACGGGTCTGGACGCCGCGCCCACGGATCCGCTCATCGTCGCGGCCCTCGCATTCGGACTCGTCGGAGCGGGCGCCGCAGCGAGCGCCGCACGGGCCCTGCACCTCGCGGCGGCGCCGGCGACCCTGCTCGCCGAGACCCGCTGGCTCGGGGCCCCGGCCGTCCTGATCCTCGGCGTCGCGGCCTGGCCGGCGATCGAGCGCGACTGGTCCGTCATCTGGACGATGTGGGCGCTGCTGCTGGGATACCTGGCGCTCATGGTGACCGTCGCCGCGCGGGGCCTCCGCGCGCCGACGTCGCTGCCGCCCGTGTGGTTCCTGTTCGCGGTGTCGTTCGTGACGGGCGTGGTCGCGTGGAGCCCGCGCGACCTGCGTGTCGAATGGTTCTCGCTGCCGCTCGGGCTGTTCCTCCTCGCGGCCGGTGCGCTCGCCCTGCGGCGACCCGCGGAGTTCCCGCCGCGGCGGTCGTTGGAGACGTGGCCCGCGGGCTGGACCGGATCGTGGCCGCTGCTCGCCCCCGGACTCGTCACGATGCTGAGCGCCTCGGTCGCCGCGACCTATACGGACCCGCGGACGTGGCGCGCGATCCTCGTGATGGGGATCGCCCTCGCAGCGATCCTGGTGGGCGCCACGCAGCGCCTCGCGGCGCCGTTCCTCATCGGGATCATCGTGCTGCCGGTCGAGAACGTGCTCGCGTTCATGGTGCAGATCGGGCGCGGCATCGAGGCGATGCCGTGGTGGATCACGCTGTCGGTGGTCGGCGCGGTGCTGCTGATCATCGCCGTCGGCTACGAGCGACGGGCCGGCGAGGGCACCGGCCTCGCCGCGAGGCTGCGCGACCTCTCCTGACAGCCGGCGGCGCCGCGGGCCTCAGTGCCCGAGCGTGACGTCGACCTGGATCTCGGCCGCGAGCCGCTCCAGCTCCCGGGTGAGGGAGGCGAGGTCCACGGATGCCGGGATCCGGGCGGTCACCATCGCCTCGAACAGCCGGCCGCCGTACATGGCCGCCTCACGCGTCTCGGTGGTCATGCGGTCGATGCTGATGTCGTGGGAGCGCAGCACCGTCGTGATCTCCCTGACGATGCCCGGGTGGTCATTGCCGATCACCTGGAGGGTGAGCGGACGCATGGCGGCCGCTTCCGGGGAAGGCTCGGACCCGGTGCTGACCGTCACGGAGAGCAGCCCGTCCAGCACCGACAGCGACTCGCGGAGCTCGTCGGCGCGTGCCGGGACGACCGAGACCTCGACGACCCCGGCGAACACGCCCGACAGCTCGGCGAGCTGGCTGTTCTCCCAGTTGCCGCCGTGCCGGTCGACCACATCGGCGACGGCCGCGACGAGACCGGCCCGATCGCCTCCGACAAGGGTGAGCACGAGCGTCGTCATGGCCTCACTGTACCCACCGAGGCGGGGCGGCTCCCAGGGTGTGACGCGGGATCAGCGGGGCGCGAGCGCGCCGGTCACCGGGAACGGCAGGCGGAAGCGCTCGGGGTCGGCGCCGACGGCCGAGGCCGCGCCGAACTCGTCGGCGACGACGGTCACGCCGCGCGCGCTCGCCTCGGCGATGCGCACGGGGCGCTCGGTGCCGTCCGGGAGGAGAAGAGTCCAGCGGTCGGCGAGGTAGCCGATGCCCAGGTCGTCGAGCAGCTCCTCCGCGGCGAGCCAGTCGATCCCGTCCGCCCCCTCCGGCGTGCGCTCGCGGCCGAGCAGGTCGAAGACCCGGAAGCCGTCGTTCGCGGCGAGCATCCAGCCGAGGATCTCGCCGTCGGCGCGACGGTGTTCGATCCAGTCGGGCGGCAGCACGGGACCGAGCGTATCGGCAGGACGGCGACGGCGCCCGGCCGAGTCGTGCGGCTCAGTCGCCGAGCAGCCCGCGCATGCGCTCGATCTCGATGTTCTGATCGGCTTCGATGTGGCTGGCCATGATGTCGAGCTCGGTCTCGAGGCCGCCCCCGGCCTGATAGAGGTCGCCCACCATCTCCACGGCGCCCGAGTGGTGGATGATCATGAACTCGAGGAAGAGCCGGTCGAACTCGTCGTCGCGAGCCGCTTCGAGCTGCGCCAGCTGGGCGTCGGTGAGCAGACCGGGCATCTCCGCGGCGTGCGCGCCGTGCGACTCGTCGGGGTCGCGCACCGGCTCGCCGCGGTCCTGCAGCCATTTCTCGAGGAGGGCGATCTCGTCGGTCTGGCTCACGTCCATCCGCTCGGCGAGGAGCAGGATGTCGCGGTTGCCGGTGCGGTCCGGCACATAGCCGGTCATCTGCAGCGCCTGCGAGTGGTGGTGGAGCATGTCGCGGACGAAGAGCACATCCGCCTCGACGTAGCCGGCGCCGGTGAGCTGTGCCGCCTCCTCGGGCGACAGCGTGCGGTTCGGCTCGCCGGGTGCGCCGGGCTGCACGACCGGGGCCGTCGCCAGCCGCAGGGGCTCTTCTTCGGTCGCGGTGCAGGCCGTGAGCCCCAGCACCAGCACCACCGCCGCTGCAGCGCCTGCGAATCGGCCGGCTGTCGTCATCGGAGCCCCGCATCTCTTGTCGATCACCTACGGACCATTCACGTGAATTCGACCACATCTGTGGCGTCGCCTCACAACATGCCGCTATGTTCCCAGATAACTCCATCGGGTTTGGAGTTCACGAAGTGCTCCGCGTCGGAACCACGGGTTCAGCGGTATGTGCTCGGCAGTATGCAACACCTTGACAGAACGACAACGTCTCGTGACAGAAAGGCTCCGCATGAAATCTCCCCACAGCCCGCGATCACGCTGGAGAAATCGCACCCTCGCGATGATCGGCGCAGCGGCATTGGGCGCATCCCTGATGACGGCGAGCGCCATGACGGCGAGCGCGGCCGCCGACCCGCGTGACGACCTCTCCCCGGGTCTCGCCGATGCCGGCGTCGCCGCGAGCGGCGTGCAGCACCTGGCCAACGTGGCCAAGCTGTCCCAGTTCAGTGTGAACTCCGACCTCGCGTTCTTCGACGACACGGCCGTCGTCGGCAACTACAACGGTGTGCAGTTCTACGACATCTCCGATCCGAACGCGCCGGTGCTGAAGTCGTCGATGGTGTGTCCGGGCAGCCAGAACGACGTGTCGGTCTACGGCGACCTCCTCTTCATGTCGGTCGAGGCGACGAGCGCGCGCGTCGACTGCTCGACGAACCCTGCGTCCACGGTGTTCCGGGGTGTGCGCATCTTCGACATCAGCGACATCCAGAACCCGGTGCAGGTTGCGGCTGTTCAGACGTGCCGAGGCTCGCACACCCACACGCTGGTCGACTCTCCCGCCGACGACGAGAACGTGTACGTCTACGTGTCGGGAACGGCCGGCGTGCGCAGCACGGCGCAGATGGCGAGCTGCAACAACAGCACCAACCCGGCGTCGGAGAATCCGTCGCTGTGGCGGATCGAGGTCATCAAGGTCCCGCTCGCGGCACCTCAGGACGCTGCCGTCGTGAGCGAGCCGCGACTGTTCGCCGACCCCGCCACCGGCGCCCTGAACGGCCTGCAGAACGGCCCGACGCAGCCGACGCATCCGTCGGGTGCGAACTACTCGCCGAACCCGAACACGAACGCGTGCCACGACATCACGGTGTACCCCGAGATCGGCCTGGCCGCGGGCGCCTGCCAGGGCAACGGCATCCTGATCGACATCTCGGACCCGGTCAACCCGGTGCGCCTGGATGCGGTCGCCGACCCGAACTACTCGTACTGGCACTCCGCCACGTTCAACAACGACGGCACCACCGTCGTGTTCACGGACGAGTGGGGCGGCGGCAGCGGTGCGCGCTGCCGTGCCACCGACAGGCCGGAGTGGGGTGCGAACTCGATCTACGACATCGTCGACGGCAAGCTCGAGTTCCGCAGCTACTACAAGATCCCGTCGGTGCAGACCACCACCGAGAACTGCGTCGCCCACAACGGCTCGCTCGTTCCGGTGCCCGGTCGCGACATCATGGTGCAGGCGTGGTACCAGGGCGGTCTGTCGGTGTTCGACTTCACCGACAGCGCGAACCCGGTGGAGATCGGCTACTTCGACCGCGGCCCGATCAGCGCGACGTCGCTGGTCACCGGCGGCTACTGGTCGACGTACTGGTACAACGGCAACATCCTGGGCAGCGAGATCGCGCGCGGCTTCGACAGCCACGCACTGACTCCGACCGCGTTCCTCTCGGCCAACGAGATCGCGGCGGCGTCCGAGGTCTCGTCGACGCTGACGAACGTGCAGGGGCAGACGAAGTTCACGCACGCGCCGAGCTTCGCGGTCGTCCGCTCGTACGTCGACCAGGCTGAGCGCGCGGGCACGCTCAGCGCCAAGGCGATCGGCGAGGTGCGCAAGCACGTCGACCAGGCCGAGACGCTCGCGGCAGGCAACGCCGCCGGGCGCGCGATTGTCGCGCAGCTCGACAACGCCGCACGCAAGTCGGGCGCCGCGACGGACTCGGCGCTGGTGACGGCGATCAACGCACTCGCGGGAGTGCAGGGCTGAGACAGCAGGGGACTGCCGCGAAGCGGTCTCCCCGCACCGAGCGCCCGGTGGATCCACTCCACCGGGCGCTCGGTCGTCGTGCACGTCCGCCCGATCATCCACAACCCGCGCTGCGGACGGACGGCGGGGCGCAGCATCCGGGTAGCATCCCCTCAGAGATCGCACGTGGGGACGCGCGGTACCGGACCCGGGGAGTCGTATGGCCACGTTCGGCACACCACCCGCACGACGGCCGTCGGCGCGGGTTCGCCGCCGCCGCCTGTTCGCGGGCATCGCGGGCGCCGTCGTCCTGCTCGCCATCATCGGCGGCACGGTCGCCGCGATCGGGTTCGCCCGCGCCGGCGCGGACGATGACGGGACGGATGCTGCGCCCCCCGCTCCTGCATCGGCCACGCCGACTCCCACCCCGACGCCGCTCACGCCCGAAGAACAGCTGCTCGCCTCCACCACCGACCCCGCGGCGTGCGCGGTGAGCTTCGCCGGCGACGGCGTCGCCGACGCGCCGATGCTGCAGACGCAGGGGGCGCTGTATGCGGGTCTCCCGATCCCGTCACGCGACGGGCTCGTGTTCGCCGGCTGGTACGCGACGCCCGCGGACGCCGCGGCCTTCGCGATCCCGGGGCGGGTCAACGGGTCGGAGCCCGTCGTGTGCACCGATCAGCGCGTGACCCTGCACGGTGCGTGGATGAGCCCGGAGCAGAACGTGGCCGAGGACGCCCGCATCCCGATCCTCATGTACCACCAGTTCACCGCCAACCCGCAGGGCGAGAGCGGGTGGCTCCGCGGCAACTACGCGTACGTCGGCGACTTCGACGCGCACATGAACCACATCGCGACGACCGGGTTCTACCTGCCCACGTGGGACGAGCTGTCGGCGTTCATCGACGGACGCCTGTTCCTGCCGAACCACTCGGTGATCGTCACCGACGACGACGCCGACCAGACCTGGTTCGACCTCGCCGCCCCACTGGTCGACAAGTACAAGGTGCTCACGACCTCGTTCATGATCACCGCCTACCGGCAGGATCCGCCGCCGAACGTCTACGTGCTGCGCCGGTCCCACACCCACGACATGCATCGCGCGGGAGCGAACGGCGACGGCCTCATCACGAACCTCTCGGTGCCCGAGATCGCGGCCGACATGGAGGCGTCGTACGGCGTGCTCGGTGTGAAGGAGATCATGGCGTACCCCTTCGGGCACCACAACGACACGGCGAAAGAGGGCCTGCGCCAGGCCGGCTGGGAGATGGCCCGCACCATCGAGCCGGGCTACGTCACGATCGGCACCGACAAGCTCGCCCTGCCGACCGTGCGCATCAACTACGGCATGGGGCTGGACGCGCTGATCAACCTCATCGGGTGACGCGGGCGGGCCCTGCCTGAGACCCATTAGCGGTTTCCCTTAAGGTGTGTCAAGTTTTCCGACGGAAACTCTTCCGGTCGTCGTCCGGCGGGCGTACAGTGACAACGCGCAGGGGGATGAAGCACCCGAAACTTCGTTTCCCATGACCCGACAACCCGGCCGGGTCTGCGCACTGGGGTTGGTCTGCTCGACGTTGTCGTCGTGCCGTCCGACGGGGAAGTACATGTCTGCTAGGGACGCGTCGTCGTGCGCGCGGTGGACCGCGGTCTGAAGCCGACCGCGATCAACGCGGCGCCAACGGGCGCCGGAGGAGTGACCCGAACGCTCCTCCGACGTCCACCCCTGACGCGCCCGATCTTCGACGCGCTTCCCGACGCGATCGCCCCTCGCGTACAGCCGTCGCTGGAGCGCCGCCACCTGTGGGAGCGGCGCTACCGGCGACGGTTGGTCGCGACCGATGCGGCCTGCGTCACCGGAGCCGCCGTCGCGGCGATGCTGTTCGAGGGCGGGGGTGTGGTGCCGCTCGCCGAGCTGGCGGGTCCGGCACGCATCGGCGTCTTCGTCGTCTGCGCGTGGATGACGCTGCTGTGGCTCGCTCGCACGCGCGAGCCGTCCGTGCTGGGTGCGGGAGCGGCCGAGTACATGCGCCTCGGGCATGCGACGGGGTTCGCCTTCGGCATCCTGTCGACCGTGTTCATCCTCGCCCAGCTGCCCGGCCTGCGCGCACAGCTCATCGTCGCGCTGCCCTGCGGCCTCGTCGCCCTGGTGCTCAGCCGCCGGCTCTGGCGCAAGTGGCTGATCCGCGAGCGCGAACGGGGCGAATGCGTCTCACGAGTCATCGTCGCCGGCACCCGCGAGGACGTCGAGTACGTCATCGAGAAGCTCGCGCATGACCCCCATCACGCCTATATGGTCATCGGGGCGACGACCACGGACGGGGTCTTCGATCCCATCGACATCGAGGACCACCGCTACCCGGTGATCGGCTCGATGCGCCTCACCGCGACGTATGGACGCCAGGCCGGCGCCGACGCCATCGTCGTCGCGAGCACGCCGGAGAACGACCGCGACTTCGTGCGGCGGCTGGGATGGGAGCTCGAGGGCAGCGCGGCCGAGCTCGTGCTGTGCAACCGGCTCACCGACGTCGCCGGGCCTCGTCTGTCGCTGCGGCCCCTCGACGGCCTGCCCCTCGTGCAGGTGAAGATCCCCGAGTTCGAGGGCGGGGTCCACGCCATCAAGCGCGGCATGGACGTCGTCCTGTCGCTGCTCGCCCTCGTGCCGATCGTGCTCATCACGCCGTTCGTCGCGCTCGCCATCAAGCTCGATTCGCGTGGGCCGGTGCTGTTCCACCAGCTGCGTGTGGGGCGTGACGGCCGTCAGTTCTGGATGCTGAAGTTCCGCACGATGGTCGCTGACGCCGAGATGCGTCGCACCGAGCTGCTCGCCCACGACGAGGGCGCGGGTCCCCTGTTCAAGATGAAGAGCGACCCTCGCATCACGCGCGTCGGCGCGGTGCTGCGCAGGTTCTCGATCGACGAGCTGCCCCAGTTCGTGAACGTCCTGCGCGGCGACATGAGCATCGTCGGACCGCGTCCGCCGCTTCCCTCGGAGGTGACGTCCTACGACGGCACCGTCTGTCGCCGGCTCTACATCAAGCCGGGGATCACCGGGCTCTGGCAGATCAGCGGGCGCAGTGATCTCACGTGGGACGACAGCGTGCGACTCGACCTCCGCTACGTGGAGAACTGGTCGATCGCGACCGACCTCATGATCATGTGGCGCACCGCGCACGTCATGGTCAGACCCAAGGGGGCGTACTGATGACGCATCGGAACACACTTGGCCGGCGACAACGGCGTCGCCGGCCGCCAACAACCGGATCCGCGGTCGCAGGCCGCCATACCCGCCGGGTGCACACCGGTGATTGCGTGAGACGGCAGCCCGTTCCCCCAAGCGGGTGTGGCCGCGGGTCCCTGGGACGACTCCGTGCCGGAGGGGCGTGGCTATGACGATCCCGCAGCACGGAGAAGCGCCCGGGGTTCAGGACGCTTCGCGCCCGCCCGATCGGGATGCGCGCGTCCGCCTGGGGGTGGTGGGCGTCGGGAAGATGGGCCTCTCGCACCTGTCCATCGCACGTGCACTGCACGACGTCGACGTCGTCGGCGTGTGCGATTCGACCGACTACGTGCTGGACGTGCTGGGGAAGTACACCGGCGTGCACACCTTCGGATCGGTGGAGCGCATGCTGGACGAGGCTCAGCCGGACGCGGTCCTCATCGCCACGCCGACCGGTTCTCACGCCGACCTCGTGGGTTCGGCGCTCGACCACGGCATGCACGTGTTCTGCGAGAAGCCGCTCACGCTCAGGGCGGACGAGTCCCGTGACCTGGCGCAGCGCGCGGCCGACCGCGGCCTCGTCGCACAGGTCGGCTACCACAACCGGTTCATCGCGACCTTCCGCGAGGTCAAGCGTCTGCTGGACGCCGACGCGATCGGCCGACCGGGTCATATACTCGCCGAGGCATATGGGCCCGTGGTGCTGAAGCAGAAGGGCTCCACCTGGCGGAGCCGGCGGGAGACCGGCGGTGGCTGCCTGTACGACTACGCGGCGCACCCGATCGACCTCGTGAACTGGTACGCCGGCACACCGGAAGGCGTGCGCGGCTCGGTGCTGCACAGGATCTTCTCCGCCGAGACCGACGACGAGGTGTATTCGACCTTCCTCTACGGCGACGGACTCACCGCCCACATCTCCGTCAACTGGTCGGATGACTCGTACCGGAAGATGTCCACCTCGGTGACCGTCAGCGGATCGCGGGGCCGCATCTACGCGGACCGGCAGGAGATCCGCGTGTACCTCCGCGACGGCGTCGAGCCGCCGACGGGCTACCACCCCGGCTGGAACGTGCGGTACACCACTGAGCTCACGCCGGCCGTCTCGTTCTACCTTCGGGGCGAGGAGTACACCGCTCAGCTCGAGAGCTTCGTCGATGCCGTCCACGCTCACGAGCATCACGCCCGCCAGAACTCCTTCGACAGCGCCGCAGCGACCGACGCGATCCTCGACGCGATCGTGCGGGATGCCGAGCACTCCTCCGAGACCGCAGCTGGGCGGCGAGCGGACTCGGAGGGGCATCGGCGGACGCCACGGAGATGGGGGCGGAGAGGATGACGACGGTCGACACGATGAGGCCGGTCCACACGATGGATCGGCTGCTGCTGGGCGACAACCAGTTCTTCGGCATCAACCACATGTCGGAGGAGCGGGCGCGTGCGCAGGCTGTGCGCTTCCAGGACACGCAATCGATCGTCGACGTGATCGAGATCGCGCTCCAGGAGGGTGTGCGCACGTTGATGTGCACGACGCACGAGCGGATCGCCGAGGTCTGCGACCGTGTCCGGGACGATCCCGGGCGCTTTCGCGGATTCCGCGCCTATCCCTGCATGCCGTACGCCCACAAGTACGCGAACGCGGTGACCGAGCACGGCATGCTCGGCGCGCTGCGCTCGTTCCTCCCCGACGACGGCGCGCTCGATGCGGTGCTGCGGGGCGGACGGTCGGTGCTGCGGAAGGACGTCGAAGGTCTGATCCCCTTGCTGATCGACGCTGAGATGAAGATGTTCCACGGCATCCAGACCCCCGTCGTCTTCCTTCAGAACGTCGTGGTGGACCTGCTTCTCGGCCTGGGGTTCGACGATGCCTTCGCAGCGTTCGACCGGCACGTGCGCACGCGCTACGGCGCGGAGCCCGGCTTCATCACGATGAACCTGCCGCTGCTCTTGGACCGCCTGGATGCCCTCGGCATCTCGAACCCCGTCGTCTGCGCGAACATCAACGCGATGGGATTCCGGATGTCGGGCGGCGTCTCGGGCTACGAGCAGGCACTCGCGGAGCGCACGTTCCGCCCGGTGGCGATGTCGGTGTTCGCCTCGGGCGCCATCGCGCCGCGTCCCGCGCTGGAGTGGATCCACGAGCACGCGAGGGTCGAGTCGATCGTGTTCGGCGCGTCCTCGCGCTCGTCGATCGCGAGCACCGTCGCCATCACGCGAGAGCTCTGGGGGCCGGTCGACGCACAGGACTCGTGACGCCGCGGTTCCCCGTTCTGTGAGTGGTTTCTCATCGGATACCCATGAGAAACCACTCATTTATAACGGATTTGTCACGGCAGGCGTGTCGGGCCCTGTAAGAATCGATCATCAGCGTCGAAGCGTCACCTGACCTTCGACCGTCCTTGCCCCCCGACCCCGAGCGCCGGTTCGCCGGCGCTTTCCTTTGTGCATCGCTTATGAAGAAATTCCATCGTCACCTCATCGCCTCCCTCACAACCCTCGCCCTCGCCGCCACCTCGGTCGCGGCGGCCGCACCGGCCCTCGCAGCCACCTCGTCCACCGCGGTGCTCAGCACCGAGACATCGCGCACCGCCGACCTCGTCGCCTCGGCGAGCTCCGGCTGGGGCTACTGGCGGTCGGCGACGGCGCCGGCCTCGAGCTGGAAGACCGACACCGCCGCCTGGTCGACCGGAAGGGCGCCGCTCGGCTGGGGCCGCGACACCGGTCCCGTCAACACCGTTCTCCCGACTGTCTCGGGCAGCCAGCCGCTCGCGACGTACTTCAAGAAGACGTTCTCCGTCGGCACCGAGCTGCCCACGTCTGTGCGCCTGACCACCTGGGCCGACGACGGCGTCGTGGTGTACCTCAACGGCCGCGAGATCGCCCGCGCCAACATCGCGAGCTCGGCTCAGATCACGCCCAACACCTACGCGACGGCCGCGCCCAACTCGACGACTGCTCGCCAGCGCCTGGTGACCGTCGACGTGCCGGTGAGCGCCCTGAAGTCCGGAACCAACGTCCTCGCCGCGCAGGTGGCCTCGAACTGGCGCGCGACGCCGAACATCAGCTTCGACGCGAGCCTGAAGGCCACCTACTCCGCGGGCGACACCACCACCCCGCCCACCACGCCCACCACGCCGGACGACGGCTCCGTCGCCGGGTGGGGGACTCCCGACTGGCGTGACGAGTTCACCTACGTCGACGCGACGACCGGCAAGCCCGCCGTCGACCCGACCAAGTGGAACGTCCGCGACCGCAGCACGCTGGGCCTCCTGCCCGATGCCGCCGTGGTCGACAAGAACCAGGTGACCGTGGACACCAACGGCGTGATGCACATCCGGGCCGACTGGCTCGACCAGCCGGTCATCCGCACGTCGGGCGCCGGCCCCAAGGAGATCTGGCACAAGACCGGGTACCTGGACCAGCGCTCGCTGCGCAGCGGCGATGTCTCGCGTGGCCAGCAGTACGGCCGCTGGGAGATCCGCGCCAAAGTGCCGACCGGACCCAACACGTTCGGAGCCCTCGCCGCGTTCTGGCTGCGCAACAGCAACTCCGGCGAGATCGACATCATGGAGGCCTGGGGCTACGACGACGGCCCCCTGCGCGACCAGAAGATCGATTCCGCGACCACGACGGTGCACACTCAGACGTCGGCCGCCGGCAACGAGAAGTTCTTCTGGACGCACAGCGAGCACGGCGGGCCGGTCCCGGTCTGGGCCGACTTCCACACCTTCGCTTTCGAGCTGACGCCCACGTACGCGGCGATCATCGTCGACGGCAAGGAGCTGGCGCGGACGACTCCCGCGAAGAACCCGACGCTGTGGAACAAGGACTACTTCGGCAGCCCGCTCCACATGCGCCTCAACCTGCACGTCGGCCCCTCGGAGCTCTACTGGGGCCTTCCCGACCCGAACAACCGCGCCGCCACGCAGAACCTGGACTTCCAGGTCGACTACGTGCGGACGTGGTCGTACGACGGCTGACGCAGTACGACGGTCACACGCGCACGTCGCGCGCGACGACAGGGGGATGCTCTGCACCGCTGTCCATGCGTGCCGATGCCCGTGAGGTCGGGATCGTGAGGTCCGGCCGCTGACTGCTGGGGGTCTCGCCTTCGGGCGGGGCCCCCGCTTGGTCTTCCGCGGGGTCGCCCTCTCCCCGGCCCCGGCGATCGCGGCGGTAGGCGAGTGTGGGGCCGCTGCGGGCGCGGGTGACCAGGAGCGCGGCGATGCCGCCGACCATCAGCCCGAGGAACAGCCCGCCGGC